>NZ_CAUWGY010000056.1:0-15221 GCF_963558415.1 uncultured Ruthenibacterium sp.
GGTCAGCATGCTTATCCGGTTTTATCCGAAAAATTTGGTGACAATCTGAATGTAGTTTGGTCGGGACCGGTATTCTTGGATATTATGAATCGCGGAATCGACAAAGGAACAGCATTGCGAAGGTTCCAAGCAGAATGGAACATTTCTCCGTTAGAAACTATGGCTTTTGGCGATTTTTATAACGATGTAGAGTTGTTGAATGCGTCTGCATACAGTTTTATAATGGAAAATGCAGAGCCTGGAATGGCAGCTTATGGGCGGTATCGGGCACCTTCCAATAATGACTGTGGCGTTATACAAGCAATTCGAAGATATGTGTTGCAAGGAGAACCGTTCCCAGCACAGGGGAGCCCTTGGGTTAAATAAAAAAGCGCATGGACTTTTTTAGTCCATGCGCTTTTTTGTTTATTTGCGTCGGAGGAAAAAGATAAGTGCAGCCAATATGGCGGCGACCAAAAAGGCGATGACTCCGTACATGAGCCAGTTGCCAGAAGAAGATTCGGTTTCCGTTTCGATTTGCGAAGACGAAGAACTGGAAGAGCTAGAAAGGTCAGAAGAAGATTCGCTTGCAACCGACGAAGCCTCCGTGCTACTTGCAGTGGCAGCGCTCATCGAAGAAGCATTCTCTTTTTTTACGCTATTTTGGGATGTTTGAACCTTCTCGGAAGACGAGCCGGTAGTTGTGGTACCACCGGGTTGAGGGGAAGACGGTTCGGCGGTAGCATCCGAAGAAGAGGAGACAGAAGAATCAGATGAAGAAGAGGAATCTGCTGTGCTGCCTACAGACAGCTCTACGGTTTGGACATCTACGCCGGGCTTTTCAGAGGAGTGCACTGCGTTGGCCAGTTCCAAGGAATCCTCGACTATGCTGACCGAGGCAGCCGCACCGTTGGTATCTTCTGTTGTAAGAACCACCGAACCGAGCGTTACCGTCCCATCCGTGAATAGGGTGTCCCGGCCTGCTACATACAAATTTAACCTTCCGGTTTGCGCATCGTAGCGATATTCATGAACGGAGCCGGGTAGTGTACCGGCAAAGGAAAATTTGGCACGTGTCTTTTCGGCGTCTCCTCCGGTGAGCTGCACTTGGAAACTCAGGCGAAGAGATGTGACACCGCTATCTACGTTTTGAGGAAGCGTGATTGTCACGCCGGCGCTGTCCTGTCGCGGTGTAAGCGTCACCGTGCTGCTCGCGGCAAAGGCGCCGGTGGGCAGCAGTGCGGTAAACGCGGTTATGCATAGAAAAAGACTGAGAAGAAATCTTTTCATAGTTCACTCCTTGTCAAGATCATTGAATCGTAATGTCTGGCAATTCCGAAGGTACGTGGACCGGCAGGGTGTCACTCACAAGACGCTGGCCCTCATTGGTCATGGCGTTGTCTACACGATACAATTCTGCGCGCACTTGTCCGGGAAGGGCAGAGGGCAGTTGATTCGGTTCAAGCCAGTAGATCCAACGGCCTTCGGTGGTCTCTCCCAGCTCACCCTCATCGGGCACCGGGGCGAGAATGATTTGTTCGCTTAGAATATTTCCATCCGCATCCACATTACCGACTACATTTCCGGCCTCATCGTATACCATTACTACGTTGTAGGCAGGGTTGCCTTTGTAAACACGATGGAACCGGCTGGAATGGCTGCTCCCGTAGATTTGTCGTACACGTAGTCCGAAGTTAGACGACCGATGCCGGGTACGCCATCCTCGGTAGTTCCGATTTCGATGTTGTCACCGGTGGGGCCAAACACATCCAGCTCCGACACAGAGACCGTGCCTCGAGGAGCTTTGACGGTCAGACGAAGTTGTTGTGCATCGTAGGTGCAGACCCAAGGATCTTCTCCATTGGTGAAGAATACTTTGGCGACTCCCTTCTCGAGTTCGAAATTACCGGATGCCACAGCAGTCCATGTCCCATTATGGAGGACCTCCACCTGGTACGATTCAATGGGAGTTCCGTCGGTGACAGTGTAGCGCAGGCCGGTTACGGCCAGCGTTTGATGGAAGTCCAGAGTAATGCTGGCCTCACTTGAGGCACTGCCCGTATAAGTGGTGTCGGTATCGTTGTCCAGAATTCGCTGGATAGAAGATTCTGGCTGAGGTGCACAGGGATCTTCTTCGGTACCAGGAGCTGTGATGCCATCGTCTGCGGATACCATGTTTGTGGTGGCACTCCACAGCGTTTTGTCGTAGTAACCTTCGTGGGAGATCTTCACCGGCTCCAGAACCTTGACGGCCGAGCGGTTCAGATAACGGTCAATGACGGTAATCTCATAAGTAATGGTGCGATTGTTTAGAGTGGTTACGGTGTCGGTATAGGTGTTTTCCGTAGTGAATCCAACAACTTGGCGTTGAGGCTGCCCATTGGAGTAAATGACACGGGCAATTTCATAACCCAAAACTACATCCGGATTGGCGGTATTGGTCAATTGGAAATTCACTTGGTTGGCAGTGTGTGCATCTACTTTCGCAGTTGTTTCGCTGCCGACTACCTCTAGGCCGGTGACGGCTCCGTCAAGAGTCGGATGGTCAAGGGCATAATTCCTTGCGTCGTCATTGATATAGTACACAGCGCGTTCTTCCGCCGGGAATTGAGCCATGTAAGCAGCAGTGCTTTCGTCGGGAGTCATTCCCCAGCGTGTAAAGAACTCCGTCAAATCTTTCTCGGCGGCGGCGCAGGCAAGACGCATAAAGTTTTGCTCTGCATTGCTGCCCAGTTTCAGAGCTATCTCTCCGGGCGCTTGGGCCGGATTGCGCGAATAACTGTCCACACGAGCAAAGAAGCGACTGGAAAGAATCTCTTCATAGCTGTCATATACGGTGTACTCATATCCGGTGTCGTAGGCGAGATGCAACTGCCAATACATCGCCAGTTGAGTAAACACATTGCTGGAGGAGCCAGTGGTGCCGCTGGTGACTTTTTCGTATACATCTTTGTATCCGAAACGTACACCCTCGTAGGACTGAGAAATCTGAGAGAAATAGTTGTTGGTCACTTCTGCTACGGCATAACTGCCTTGGTTGATGTTGTGACCAATCTCATGGGCGATGCCCCATCCGAACCACTGTCCACTGACATACTGTCCTTTTTCGTTCAGGACGATGGGTTCTCCCTGTGCAAGGCCGGGAACGGAACTCCATCCAATGCCGATGTGGTTGCCCGCAGCATACATGAATGCACCTGCAAACATACGGTGATAACGGATGTTCAAATGCTGAGCCGGCAGGCGATTTTTGTCACCTGCGTCTGCGGCGTCGGTCAGTCCTTTGTGCTGGTAGAACACGGTCATCATTTGGTCCATGGCATCCAGAGAATCGCAAAGTTGCTGTGCTTTCTCGTCCAGCGTTCCGGACAAACCGGATAGAATTTGCTGCGCTGAAACAGAATACATCATCTGGTCCAAAACAATATCTGTAGCACCCAAGATGCAGTTCTGTTCATTGTAAGAAAAGTCTACGGCGTCAATACCGCTGCTCTGGTGCAGCTCATTGTGGTTATGCTCCAGTGTTTGCACTTGCTGTTCCAGTTGTTCTACATAGATTCGTGTCCGTTCCAGTCGTTCTTGCGGATCGGTGATTCCGTGGAGATCCAACAGGGAGATGGGGGTTCCGCCGCTAACGCGTACCGAATACATATCCGATGCATTATTGCCAATGTATTGGATGTAAAGTGCACCGCCCTGTTCCGCATCCAGTGAGTGAATTTGCGGAATGGTGATTTCGTTTCGGCCCACATTGAGCGTGATGGGCTTGGATTGATAGTTTGCCACCTCGGCATTGTATTGGGTGGCAATGAATTGAAGATTGGTTTTTGCACCGGTCTTCAAAGAATTATGCCCAACATAAATAACGATTTGTTCGCCAGCGTGTGCTGTTACACCCAGGGGTTGCCAAGCATTTAAACCGGTAAATCCGAGGTGACTGTCTTTAGCCGCTGTAATCGTCGGATCAATGGCGATTGTCTCGCGCAATTGGGAATCCAGAAGTCCTTCTGCGTTTTCCAATTCTTTCAAAAGTGTGTTGTACTCCGGATGAAGTTCGCCGCTGACTGCATCGGGCGTATCCAGACGGGTGCGCAGCGCAGTGATAGTATTCGAATCTACTTCCGGCTTTAAAGTGAGATGCAAATCATCTGCATACAGAGCCATGATATCGTCTTCGAGACTGTCATAACCATAGAAACGTACTTCGGCAATTGTCACATAACTGCCGCCGTATAAATGTCCTACGCACAAACGAAGAGATTGGGTGGTTACGCCACCGGGAATTTTTACATAATAGTATTTGCGTCCGTTTTCACTGGTGCGCTGTCCGATTGTCACACCGTTCACCAACTGCTCTTTTCCGTTCTCATCGGTGAAATATAGGCGCACATGGCCGTAGAAGCCCGCGTCCTCAGGCTAAGCCAGAGCGATAGCGCCGATGTGATAAGACTGATCAAAAGTAAAACGCAGACCACCATTATCCGGATAGGCGGCACCGTCATCCCAGTCGTTGAGCTGATAGAAGGAGGTGTAGTCGTTGTCGGCTACTCCCAAGGCACTGGTAGAGTTGCCCTCATCCAACGGACTGTCCTTCATAAAGCCCACTGTATGAGTAACGCCGGTAATATGAGAAGTTAATTCGCCGGCCTTTTCAGAAGTGTTGATCCACTGATAAGCAGGTAAGATCGGTGGCGTTACATTTGCAGTGGAGGCTGCGGCTACGATGGAGGCATCTCCCTCACCCAAATCGTTTACACCAGTAACATAAACCTGATAACGTACATTGTTTTTCAATCCGCTGATGGTGTAATGGTTGGTTTTAATT
Organism: uncultured Ruthenibacterium sp.; assembly: GCF_963558415.1. Classification (NCBI taxonomy): domain Bacteria; kingdom Bacillati; phylum Bacillota; class Clostridia; order Eubacteriales; family Oscillospiraceae; genus Ruthenibacterium; species uncultured Ruthenibacterium sp. The sequence goes on from NZ_CAUWGY010000056.1 coordinate 4,805, forward strand.
CCACGAATGCAGGTGTATTCGCCGGTTTCAGCCTCACGATAATATAGATTGTAAGTATCCGTGTCGTCCATGGCTTTCCAACTGGCTTCGATTCGCTGGAATTTGCCATTCAAGGTCAGGTAATCCGGCGCGGCTGGTTTTTTAGTTGCTACAGGGCGGGCAATGACAACCTCGCCGTAGCCACTGCGCCACTCGCCATTAAGAGACTGCACTTGTACGGAATATTCAGTTTGATTGATAAGCTTTTCTCCGGCAAAACGATCAATTTTCAAATAATTTACGGCAGTCTTGTAAGTCTCTTGCATGCCGCCGTACTGGACCAAAACCTCGTAGCCGGTCACATTCACGGCATTGTCCCAAGAAACGGTAAATTCACGATGCCCGTTTTCCACTTGTACGTTGGCGGGAATATCCATTTGAGGAGCAGGAATGCGATTTTCCATATCATTCAGGAATTCCACTTTGGAAATCTCAGCAAGATTTCCACTGCCGGAGGTGGCAGTAATACGCAGAGAAACTTTTTTAACGGCAATTTGACCACCAAAATCAACTACCAAAGTACCGTCGGGTTGTTGTTGCACATGACCAAGACGCGCCAAGGAGGCAGCGGTATTCACTTGGATGTCCATGGAGCGCTCTACTCCATCCGCGTCCTCATAAACCACGTGAACAGTAGCCTGAGTGACGGTGCTGTCCGTACCGAGAGGGGACTGAATGCTCATGCCTTCCATCGTTACGGGAGATTGTCCCTCGCCTGAAAAATCAAAATCCAGAACAGCGGGAGTACCTTCGGTAATCGTACCCGACGTATTTCCCAAAAGAATGCTGCCGGTGCCCTGGAATACGTTATTTACATCGCCCTGTACGCTGGTTTGCTCGCCTGCCGAGGTTTGAGTGAGTTCGGCGGGTAGACGAGTGGAAAGGAATGCCTGTCCACCAATTCCAGTGTTGTAGCTTCCGGCGAACAATTGGAGGTCTAAAAGATCTACAACGCCATCTCCATTCAAATCACAAGAGGCATCGATGGAGTTGTTTTCCATCGCATCGATCAAAGAGGAAAGATCCGCTCCATCGATGGCTCCATTTCCGTTTACATCGCCGATTAAAAGTACACCGGGTCGTTTGTTGCTTTGAAATCCAGAAATTTGATCGGTATACAGTTGCATTTCGTATACAAGACCATTCACATCAAAGCTTTGAGAGTAAGAAGCAAAGCCTGGGGCGCGCAAAGTGACGGTGTAAGTGCCCTTTTCAAGCCCTGTCAGATTTAGCTTTCCAACGGGCAGAGTATTGGCACTGGCCGCGGGAAGAATCAAGTTGCCGCTGCTTGCGCTGGGGCCATCCAGTGTAACTTGAAAAGTAGTATCTTTCTGCAGGGGAAGAGCGGCAATTACAGAAATTTCTAAGGATCCCAAAGGTGTGACAGCATCTTTTTCAGGTTCCAATTCACGCTCTTCAACATCTGTTTGCAAAAGTTCTTCCGTATCATGCAATGGGATCGAAGAAGACGAATCCTCTGGAATGCTGGAGTCTTCTGTGTCTTCCACCGGTATCTCTTCCGGCTTGGAGATTTCTTCGGTGAGAGCGTCATCTGGCACCGAACTGTCATCAATGACATCGTCCGGCTGCTCTGTTTCGGTTACGCTCTCTGCCGCGGGAGGCGCCGAGGTCTCATCCGCCCAAGCACGAGGCGTTTGGGCGGCAAGTGAGAACACTAGGCAAAAGCTCAGTAGGTAAGCGGTTGCTCTTTTCAATGTTGCACGTCCTTTCCGAATGATGCGCCCGGGCAAAGAAAAAGCCGGAAAACAAATTTTGTTTTCCGGCGACTGATTTTTTTCAAAACCCACTCTGGCGCCAAATACCAATTGGTATTTCGTGGACTTAAGTATAACGGCGGTACGCCGAAAATACAAGCGGAAAGAACTGGATTTCAATATTTTCAGTAATTACACCAAATAAGTATAATTTTATTTAAAATTTTCCACTATTCTGTCAAGGGGTTGTATACATCTCAAAATGTATAATTTTATGAAAAATGCAATTTACTGCTTTTAAAGAGATATGATCAACATACGCAAAATTGTCCGAAAAAGCATAAGACGGTAGAGGGATTTAAGCGAAACGCACAGAATCCAAAAACAAGGTTTTAATTTGCTGTTAAAATTCACGAAATGATAAAATATACATTGTATACGCTTGACTTTGCATAAATATGCGAATATAATGAGAGCACAACAAACGAAAAGGAGCCGCTAACAACAGGCGGCGTTGTTTTGAGGAGAGGGAGTTTAAAGATGAAAAAAATTGCAGCTTTGTTAATGGGACTGACCATGGCGTTGAGCCTGGCGGCATGCGGGGGAGAACCCACCGTGAACAGCGATGTTTCTTTGGGAACCGAAGCTAGTTCCGCAGTGTCTAGTTCTACCGCGGATTCTACATCTGCGGCCCAGGGAAATGTAGCCGATCATACAGTCGAGGCGATTCAGGAGCGTGGAAAACTCATTGTGGCTACAGAGAGCCAGTATGCGCCGTTCGAATTTAAAGATGTAGAAGGCAACATTGTTGGTTTGGATCCGTCCATCATGCAGGCCCTTGCCGATGACTTGGGCGTAGAGCTGGAAATCATGGACATTGCCTTTGACGGAGTGGTTCCGGCAGTTCAATCTGGCGCAGCAGACATTGCGCTTGCGGGTCTTTCTGCAACGGAAGATCGTAAACAGAGCATTGATTTCAGCGATTTGTATTATGAGGGCGGTCAAGTTCTGTTGGTGCCGCAGGGAATGGAAGATGCGTATACTCAGATTTCTGATTTAGATGGAAAAACCATTTCCACTCAGAAGGGTACGATTCAGCAGACATTGCTGGAAGAGCAGTTCCCCAATGCGACTGCAAACTTGCTGCCGCAGTTCCCGGCCGCTGTAATGGAACTGGTTGCAGGAAACTGTGATGCGGTGATGATCGATGCGGTCAGTGCAGAGCAGTATGTGAAAAACTACGAGGGCATTGGTATCAGCAGTCTGTCCATCGAGGCGGATGAGAGCGGATTCTGCGCAGGCATCATGAAAGGCAACACCAGCCTGCAGGAGTATCTGAACGAGAAGATTGCTGAGTACAAAGAGAATGGAAAAATTTCGGAGTGGTATGTGGAAGCCACAGAGAAAGCTTCGGAATTGGGCATTGAGTAAAAACGGCTGAACCCGCATCCGGCGGAACGTAAAAATCGTTCCGCCGGAATGTTTTGTCTATTGATAAAAGGAGGAAACTATGAGCAGCATTTTCTCATTTGAGACCATGTGGAAAATATGGCTCAAATATTCAAGCTTTTATTGGGACGGCGTAAAAAATACACTTCTTGTTTCATTTTTTGCGGTGTTGATGGGTGTGTGTCTGGGCCTGCTGGTAGCAGGAGGCCGGATGTGGAAACCATTAACTACTGACGGTGACCTGAAGAAAGCGATCAAAGGAATCGTGCGCTTTTTGTGCACGACTTATGTAGAGGTGCTGCGTGCCACGCCGTTGATGGTACAAGTGATGATCATTTACTTTGGCGCTTCGGCTGCGGGACTGAAGTTTTCAGATACCAATTTTACGATCCTTTTCTGGGGCTTGATTTCTGTGAGCCTAAACTCTGGTGCCTACTTGAGCGAAGTGATTCGTAGCGGAATCGGCGCAGTAGAGGGAGGCCAGTTGGAGGCAGCGCGTGCAATTGGTTTGACGCAAGGTCAGGCTATGCGCTATGTGATTTTGCCACAAGCGGTCCGCAATATTTTGCCGGCTTTGGCCAACGAATTTGTCACCATGATCAAAGAAACCAGCGTTTTGAATATGATTGGTTTGCATGAGATCATGTTCCGCGCGGGTGATGTGCGCGCTGCTACATATCGCAGCTTGGAGTGTTATGTAATCGCTGCAATTTTGTATTTCATCATTGTGTTCCCGCTGTCCAAATTGGTGGCCGCATTTGAGAGGAGGATGAGCAAGAGTGTCACAAGATAAGCTCATTGAGGTCAAAGGCCTTGAAAAAACATTCAAACATTTGCAAGTGCTCAAAGGAATCTCTATTGACATCTGCAAAGGGGATGTACTTGCGGTCATCGGTCCGTCCGGGTCTGGTAAGTCTACATTTTTGCGCTGCCTAAATCTTTTAGAAGTGCCGACCGGTGGTCAGATTATTTTCGAAGGTGTTGACATTACTTCGAAACAGACGGACATCAATAAGATGCGTCAAAAAATCGGAATGGTGTTTCAGAATTTTAACTTGTTCAATAACATGACGGTGTTGGACAATATCACATTGGGACCCATAAAAATCAAAGGTACGCCGAAGGCGGAAGCCGAAAAGAACGCTTTGGAGCTATTGTCCCGAGTAGGGCTGGCGGATCGTGCCAACGCTTATCCCATTCAGCTTTCAGGTGGGCAGAAACAGCGTGTGGCAATTGTGCGTTGCCTTGCTATGCAGCCGGATGTGATGCTGTTTGACGAGCCCACAAGTGCGCTGGATCCGGAGATGGTTCATGAGGTGCTGGATGTCATTCAAAAGCTTGCTCAGGATGGAATGACGATGGCGATTGTGACGCATGAGATGGCCTTTGCAAGGGAAGTGGCAAGCCGGGTAATCTTTATTGACGAGGGTGTAATCATGGAAGATGCCGCACCCGCCGAATTTTTTGCAAATCCCAAAAATCCGCGACTCAAGGATTTTCTCAGCAAAGTTCTGTGAGGCGCATCAGGGCGGCTTTGTGTGCTTTTTTGTGCGCAAAGCCGCCCTTGCCATTGGGAGCGGAGAGTGACAAAGTCACTTGACGAAGAGCCGCTCGGACTGGTATCATGCAAAAAAGAATTTTTTTCAGGAGGTTTTCCATGAAGCAGATGAAAAGGATTCTGGCGTTGGCCCTGTTTGCTGTAGTATTGGCAGGGTGTACAGGACAGCCAAGCAGCTCATCCTCTTCGGTTACAGTTCAGAGCGTACCGTCTGGAGATTCTTCCTCTGAGGCGGAGGCACAGCCAGAGGGCTATCAGGTAGACCCTGATTACGATGGGCAAGATATACCGGTAGATTTCAGCAATCTTTCGGCCAAAGATATGGAAGGCAATGCTCTGGATGCATCCATCTTTTCAGATTATCAACTAACGGTAATCAATGTGTGGGCCACCTATTGTAGTCCTTGTCTCAAAGAGATGCCGGACTTAGGAGAATTGTCCGAAGAATATGCGGACCAGGGAGTCCAGATCATTGGGATTGTAGGCGACGTGATTAACTCTGACGGGACAATCAGCGACAGTCAAATGGAGAAGGCGGCTCAAATTATTGAGCAAACGGGAGCGAATTATTTGCATATTCCTATGGATTTGGAGTTGTATCTAAGCGATTTGGGAGTAAATCTGTATGCCTTTCCCACTACGTATTTTGTGGACAGCGAAGGCAAACCCGTGGGAAATGGCATTGTGGGAATGATTCCCTCAAAAGAAGCGTGGCAGGCGTACATTGATGCCCATTTGGATGCGGTAGAACAGGCGGCGAAAGCATGACAGAGCAAAAGAAGCGTTATTTGGCGATTGCCATTTTGGTCGTTGCCGTAGGGATGATGGCCGTCGGCATTCTGCGGGGCGAGGCTCAGCAGGTTTGGATGAAGGCGAGCAATATATGTATGGAGTGCATTGGACTTGGGTAACTGGCTGAAAAAACAAAAAAGAAATTTTCGTCTTTGGATTCAGCTCGCATTTGCGGCGCTGACCAATGGATATGTGACAGGATTTTTAAAGGGGAAAATTTATTCAGGTCCGTTGAAACAACTTTGTGTGCCGGGCCTGAACTGTTATTCCTGTCCAGGTGCAGTAGGCGCGTGCCCCATTGGCGCTTTGCAGGCGGTTTTGGGTAGTTCCAGTTTCCACATGTCTTTGTATGTGTTTGGTTTTTTGGCTTTTGTGGGCACATTGGCTGGTCGTTTTGTGTGCGGCTGGCTGTGCCCTTTTGGACTTGTGCAGGATTTGTTGTATAAAATTCCATTTCCTCGAAAACTGCGCCGTTTGCCTGGAGAAAGAGTTTTGAAATACCTTCGTTATATTCTTTTGGTAGTGTTTGTAATTCTTCTTCCACTTGTGGTGGTGGATTTTATCGGTCAGGGAAAGCCTTGGTTTTGCAGTTACGTTTGCCCAAGCGGCACTTTGTTGGGCGGTATCCCCTTGGTTGCACTGAATGAGGGACTACGCCGCTCTTTGGGGTGGCTGTATGCTTGGAAAATGGCTCTTTTGATTTTGGTGGTCGTTTTATCTGTTCTCATCAGCCGGCCTTTTTGTCGTTATGCTTGCCCTCTGGGTGCTGTGTACGGCTTATTCAATCCAATTGCGCTGTATCGTTTGCGGCTGGATAAGGATAAATGTACCCAATGTAGAGCCTGTCAGGCCGCGTGTAAGCTGGATATCCCGGTGTGGAAAACGCCGAATTCGACACAGTGCATCCGCTGTGGTGAATGTCTGAAGGTATGTCCGACAGGAGCACTAAGCACTCGCTTTTCTCTTAAAAAACCAACTGAACAGAAAAAAGCCCGCTGAAAAGCGGGCTTTTTGATTATGAGTGCTCTTTTTCATAATAGTGAATCAGAGTTTGTGTTCCGTCGTTTTCCATTCCTTCTGCTGCAAGCTTGGTATACATATCCCTTACAAGTTGCAGAACAGGAAGCGATAGTTCGTGTTCATCTGCTTGCTCAAGAGCGATGTTGCAGTCCTTAATGTAATGCTTTACGTAAAAGCCGGGAGCAAAATCGCCTTTCAACATTCGAGGCGCATTGTTGCTCATCTGCCAAGAGCCAGCCGCTCCTTGGCTTATACTGTCTAACATGGTCTGTACATCCAGACCGGTCGCTCGGGCATAGCTGATGGCTTCACATACACCGGCAATAGCGCCACCCAAAGCAATTTGATTGGCCGCTTTTGTGTGCTGACCGCTTCCAGCCGGTCCTTCATATACAATGTTTTTTCCCATAGCTTCGAACAAAGGGATACAAGCTTCACAGTCTGCCTGATCGCCACCCATCATAATGGATAAAGTAGCGTTTTTGGCACCCGTATCTCCGCCAGACACCGGAGCGTCTATCGCATGCAGTCCTCGCTGAATCGCGGCAGCGTAAATCTCCACAGATAATTGAGGACTGGTGGTAGTCATGTCAATAAGAAAGGTTCCTTGGTCCGCATTTTCTAAAATGCCACCCGCGCCAAAATATACTTCTCGCACATCTTGCGGGAACCCCACAATGGTGATAATGGCATCTCGGCCGCGAGCACATTCTGAAAGAGTTTCACACCAGTGTGCACCTTTTTCTAATACAGGACGCGCTTTTTCAGGCCGTCGCGCCCAGACAGATACTTCAAATCCCGCTTTTAGCAGGTTCTGCGCCATGGCGCTTCCCATAACGCCAAGTCCGATAAATCCGATTTTTTTCAAGGGCTGCCTCCTTTTCAGAGCTGATCCAGCAATTCCTTCCGCTTGGCTTCATATTCTTCCTGCGTGATCAGTCCCTGTTGGTACAGGGCATGTACCTCTTCCAATCGTTGTGCTGCAGAACGATCGGTATCGTCCATGATCACTTCATGAGTTGAGATGCCTTTTTTAGAAAACAGATTGATTCCGTGCATCACGCAGATTGCGGCGGCAACACCTGTCCATAACAAACCGAAAACCCCGGCAGATGGGATGACCACCACAATGCCGATGAAAACAAACGCAAGACCTACGATAAATCCCATAGCAGATGGGGCTTTTCCCGGTTTGACCGAAAGCCTACGGCGCATAAACATCCCTCCTAGTGCCTTCAGTATACCGCATTTCATTGAAAAAGAAAAGTCACAGCAAACTTAAAGTCATCCAAAGAAATAGCAAGATATAAAGCACAAGACTCATTCGAGATGTACGTGTGAAAGTACAGGTTTCTTGTCCTTTGTCGACAGCGCGTCTGGCAGTTCGTTGCTGGCTGAATAACAGCAATCCGCCGCAGGCTTGCTGGCCGAAAAGGGATAGGAGAAATGGTCCAATATTCAAGGTCTGTGGATCAGAGAGGATACAAAGTGTCACACCCCATATAGCACCTGTTAGTAGCATTAAAATTCCTAAGAGAGTACTCCACCTTAACATGCGGGCCAAAATTTGATCTCGAGAATTGGGTAGATAGATTTGTTCACCGTATTTTGTTTGGATGATTAGAAACGAGCCGCATAAGTTTATCACATATACGAGCACCAGCCAAGGTACACAGAACGGTATAAAAAATAGGATGATTCCGAATATGGACATCAATAATCCAGTGGAGGCCAAAGCTGCATGTAATAAAGCGACCATGTGATGAAGAGATGGAAAATCATAAGCCGCATTTGCGTCATAACCTGCCAGGAGCGAGTAGTCATGATGTCTTACCATATAGGAGAGAATAGGATAGATGGTTACTTGACAGAGAAATAAGAATCCATTGTAAAATCCGCAAGTGGGAGAATGGAGTATTGCGGATAAAATTCCCAGAGCCAGACAAAGAATGGTCATAGCCCAAAAACAAAAAGTAGAAGCACGAATCAATGCGGAGCATTGATCGTCTGAATGTGCATTCCCCAATAAAAGCTCTTCCGAAGACAGATCAAGTGCAGTGCAAATTTTGCGCAGCGTTTCTAAGTCGGGTTGTGTGCGACCTTTTTCCCAACTGCTAATGGTCTGTCGGGTTACGTATAACTGTGCGGCCAGTTGTTCCTGAGTCATGCCTTTGGTCTGACGGGCACTGCGTAAAATCTGTGCCAAGGGTTTTGCCATAAAAGCCCCTCCTTTTTCTGGCTGCATCATAACACGTTTTGACTCAAAAAGAAAGAAATAGACGCGCAACGGTTTGTTGCGCGTCTATTTTTATGTGCCCATCAGATAGTTCGAACCATGCTGGGATAAATTTCAGCCAATCGATCATCGGGGTAGTACCGATCCATCATTTCCTGCCAGGCCGTTGTAGCAGGAATGCCTTCGTATCTCTGGGATTGCCGCAGTACGGCTGCGCCGCTGACCAAAGAGTTCGCGAGCATAAAAACAACCAAAATCCAGGTCAAAGTAACGCCGTAAACCTTCGAAACGCGACGCTCGATAAATCCATTCAGACGAGGATAAATCTCTTTGATCCATACCAGTGCAAGCGCTCCCCAAAACAAACAGTACAGAAGGTTGATTCGTCCGTTCAGATTGAAAGGATAACCGGAATAATCCCAGCTAACGGTGCCAAGAATCGTTTCCTGAAGCCAACTGCAAAAGTATTCAAACGCGCCACCAAGCACCGAACCACCCACAAAAATCCAGCGATCACTCTTGCCGATAAAGGGGCGAAGACAAAGAGTCAACAGAACCGCGCCAATGCCATAGATCAGGTTAAATGGTCCCCACACAAGACCAGTGCGCTGGCTCAAATGACCAGATGCAACCCAGCAGAAAATGGTTTCAATCACCACTCCCAGAAAACAACAGATAAAAAACATCCAAAAAAGTTTATAAAAATTTAGCCCGTGAGCAAAATGACCGGGAACTCCGGCTAAGTCCCGAGCAATTTCGGCATCGTGGCGCTCTTCTCGTTGCAGCGCACGTTGTTCCTGCACATCGAGCTTTTCAAGTTTTCGCTGCAGGCGTTTACGCTTTTCATCGTATCGCTGTTTTGTTGTCATGGGCATCTCCTCATTTTATAAACGGTTTTGTTCGAATAAATTGTATACTATTTTGATGAAACGGCATAGCAACAAATCGACTTTATTGTCACAAACAAGCCGCATCCGCCGAATAAACCACTTTGCCATCGACGATGGTGATCCATGCTTCGCCTCCAATAGAGTGCAAAGGGTTGGCAGTCCAGATTACGATATCGGCGTCCTTTCCGGGTTCCAGACTTCCCACTCTATCGCTGACACCGAGCTCTGTGGCAGGCGGAATTGTGATCGCACGCCAAGCCTCTTCTTCCGGCAGTCCGGCATTGCATGCGAGGCCGGCACACAGGGGTAAGTGCTGAAGAGGAATCACAGGTGCGTCGGTGATGATGCTCACACTGACTCCGGCATTGTGTAGGATCCCGGGCGTTTCAAAGCTTTTATTGGACAGTTCAATTTTGCTTTTCCCACCTAGCGATGGACCTACAAAAGCAGGCAGACCTTCTTCAGCCAGTTCTTCGGCAATGAGGGCTCCATCGGTACAATGATCCAGCGTAATCTTGAGATTGAATTCACGTGCAATCCGAATAGCTGTGAGAATATCGTCGGCCCGGTGCGCATGTGCCTTGAGAGGAATTTCTCCGTTGAGGACAGGGATCATGGCTTCCAGCTTCATGTCAAAGGCGGGGTCTTTTCCAGCCTCTTTGTGGTCACGATAACGTTTGGCTTTGAATAAAAGTTCCCGGAGAAGTGCGGCTGTTGC
>NZ_CAUWGY010000057.1:0-14966 GCF_963558415.1 uncultured Ruthenibacterium sp.
CCGCGCAACCCGCAGGCGACTGGCAGGTGGCCGTGCCGCCTGCGTGAACGTGTTCGTCCACTTGCACGTAGCGGTAGCTGCCCAGCCAGTTCATGGCGTTGTCGTCAAAATCCACGGTGGTGTCATAGGGCGATTGGCCCTGCTTGTCGAAGTGGACCGCCGTAGCGCCGTTCCAGTTGGTGGGGTCCACTTTGAACTGGACCAGTTCGCCGGCCCCCGGTGTAATGCTGAAAGAGCAGTTGTCTGTGGTGCCGTTGTTCCAGTCCATCAAGGCCAGACCGCCGTTGGCGGTCACGCGGGAATCGGTGATGTGCAAATGTTGGGTCACAATGGCCGGGATGATGTCGTTGGGCTTGCTGGACGCAGTCAGCACAGAGCGGTTGACCGTCAGCGTTCCCACCACGATCACTCCCTCGTTGGTGGCGCCGGACGCTGTGACGGTGCTGTCGTTCACGGTCATGTTGGCCTCGGCGTAAATGCCGCGCATGCCGTTGCTGAGAGATGTGACGGTGCTGTTTGCTTCAATGAGGATGTCCCCCGCCGCATAGATGGCCGGATATGCGGTGGCGTCAAGGCCCGTCACCTGCAAGGTGGAGTTGCGCACGATCAAAGGTCCGTAGGTGCTCACCGCGTTTACCTGTGCGCCGGCGGTGGCGGTCACGGCGCTGTCGGTGATGGTCAAGCCGTTTTCCCCGACCAGAGCCGGGTCCTGGCTGTCAATGGTGATGTTCGCACCGTTTTGAATGGTCATGGTCCCGCCGTACGCCAAAATGCCGCCCCAGCGATGGGAACTCGCACGGATGACGCATCCGTCAATGGTGACCTGGCTTTGGTCGGCCTGCAACGTTTCGCCGTTGCTCTCCAGCGTCAGGCAGTCCGCACTGGTGCCCTGAATGGTCAAATCCGCGTTCTGCGCGTAAATCGCGCGCTTGTCCTGCGCAGCGATGCGGTTGTTGCCGATGAGCCGAATGGTCAGTTCCCCTTGGATGAACAGGGCGGCGACGTTCTGGTTGGTCGTCTCTTCAATGGTGGCGTTTTCCAGCGTCAGCGTTTTGGCGGCCTCGTCAAACAGTGCGGTCCCCTCGCCGCACACCACCTCAACACCGCTGACCATGGCCTGCCCGTTGAGCTGTACTTGGGGGCTTCCGGCCGCAAAAGCGGTGGCGGGCAGCAACCCCACTGCCAGGGCAAAAATCAGCACAGCGGTCAGCCAGCAGCACTTTTTCTTTGCGTTCATAGTGTCTAGTCCTTTCTTTCCAAAATCCGTCCACTGCCCGTAAAACCGAGCTCTTATATATTATTATAAGTATGAAAAAGGGGTTTTCAAGGGTTTTTGCGCGCTTTGCGCCGGCACTTGTTCCGCAGGCGCCATTCGGCTATAATGAAATTTGTACAAATGTCACAGCAAATCGTTTTTATTTTGATATTCAGGTGATGTTCCATGGCAAAAAAACAAAAAGAAACAAAAACCAATGTGATGCGCATGCTGGACGCTGCAAAGGTGGCCTATACGCCCTATGCGTACGACGCTTCGGACGGGGCCATCGACGGCGTGGCCGTGGCCCGAAAGCTGGGCCAGGACCCGGCCAGCGTGTTCAAGACGTTGGTCACGCAGGGCGCCAGCAAAAACTATTTTGTGTTCGTCATCCCCGTGGAAAAGGAGCTGGACTTGAAAAAGGCGGCCCGGGCCGTGGGGGAAAAGAGCGTGGCCATGCTGCACGTGGCGGACCTTTTGAAGGTCACGGGCTACGTGCGGGGCGGGTGCAGCCCGCTGGGCATGAAAAAGCCCTTTGTCACGGTGCTGGACGAAAGCTGCCTTGCACAGCCGCTCATGGCCGTGTCCGCGGGGCACATCGGTTTTCAGGTGCAGCTAGCGCCCGGGGACCTTGTGAAGCTGGCAAAGGCGACCACCGCAGATGTGACCCAAGGGGATTTGGCATAAAAGCGCCCGTTGAAAAAAGGGTTTCTTTGTGCGTTTTTCTGAACTTGTTTTCACGGATTGATTTGTCCGGCCCGACAAGGTACAATAGAATTGAATTTTCCTTTCAAGGGAGGTTAGCAGGATGCAGCAAGGTGGATTGCGCAAAAAGCGGATGGACCTGGGGCATCGTGCAGCCTTCAGCAAGGGTCGGCACACCGAGTACGGGTCGGGGTGCGCTCTTGTGTGGGGGAATCGTGTATCCGTGTAAGCAAAGGGCCGTGGTGCAAGTGCACCACGGCCCTTCTTGTTTGGTAGGGAAAGGTGGAAAAAGAACATGGAAACGAAAAAAGTAGCCATCATCATGGGGTCGGATTCGGACTGGCCCTGCGTCAAGGGCGCGGCTGTGCAACTGAAAAAGTGGGACATCCCCTTTGAAGTGCATGTGATGAGCGCGCACCGCACGCCTGCGGCCGCAGCCGCGTTTGCACAAAACGCCGCACAAAACGGGTTTGGCGTCATCATCGCCGCCGCCGGCATGGCAGCGCATTTGGCCGGGGCCATCGCCGCCAATACGGTGCTGCCGGTCATTGGCATTCCCTGCAAGGGCGGCGCCATGGACGGGCTCGACGCGCTTTTGGCCACCGTGCAGATGCCCAGCGGCATCCCCGTGGCCACCGTGGCTTTGAACGGGGCCAAAAATGCGGCGGTGCTGGCCGCGCAGATTTTGGCCGTGTCCGATGAGCGCATCGCCGGGCTTTTGAAACAGGCCCGGGCGGACATGGAAAAGGAAATTGCCGCTAAGGACCAAAAGCTGCAAGAGGAACTGGCTGCGCTTTAAAAATCGTCAACAAATATTTTTAATAGAGAAAGGGAGCACAGGATCATGAAAAAACTGGAACAATTGTACGAGGGAAAAGCAAAGAAAGTATTCGCCACCGACGACCCCAACCTGGTCATTGTAGATTATAAGGACGACGCCACCGCCGGCGACGGCGCCAAAAAGGGCACCATCCGCGGCAAGGGCGTTGTAAACAACAAGCTCACCAACAACCTGATGAAAATGCTGGCAGAAAAAGGCGTGCCCACCCATTTTGTCGAGGAGCTCAGCGACCGCGAGACCGTGGTGAAAAAGGTGCAGATCGTGCCCTTGGAGGTCATCGTGCGCAACGTGGCTGCGGGCAGCTTTACAAAGCGCCTGGGCGTGCCCGAGGGAACGGTTCTGAAGATCCCCACCATCGAGTTCAGCTACAAAAACGACGAGTATCACGACCCCCTCATCAACAGCTACCACGCCCGTGCGCTGGATTTGGCCAGTGAAGAGGAGATCGCCACCATCACAAAGTATGCCTTCCAGGTCAATGACATTTTGTCCGAGTACCTGTTGAAGTTCAACATCCGCCTCATCGACTTCAAGCTGGAGTTCGGCCGTTTGCCCGACGGCACCATCGTGCTGGCGGACGAGATCAGCCCCGACACCTGCCGCTTCTGGGACGCCACCACCGGCGCGCACCTGGACAAAGATTTGTTCCGCCGGGACTTGGGCGGCGAAGAGGAAGCCTACCAGGAAGTTATGGCCCGTCTTTTGGGTTGAGAGGTTCGAAAATGAAAGAAATTTTGAGCGATAAAATCCACGAGGAGTGCGGCGTGTTCGGCGTGTACCGCCGCGGGGACGATTTGGACGTGGTGTCCACCGCCTACTATGCCCTGTACGCTTTGCAGCACCGGGGCCAGGAGAGCTGCGGCATGGCCGTGAACGACGACGGCGTGTTTTATAAGCGCCGGGAGCTGGGCCTTGTGAACGAGGTGTTCACAAAGGAAGTGCTGGAGAATATGCCCCGTGGCAACATGTGCATCGGCCATTGCCGGTACGCCACCACGGGCACGCCCGTGCGGTCCAATGCCCAGCCGTTTGTCATCCGCCATGTAAAGGGCCCCATGGCCCTGGCCCACAACGGCAATCTGACCAACGCCGCCGAGCTGCGGGAAGAGTTTGAGCTCATGGGCGGCATCTTCCACTCCACCTCCGACACCGAGGTCATCGCCTATACCATCACCCGGGAGCGCCTGACCGCTCCCAGCATTGAAAAGGCTGTGGAAAACGCCATGCCCAAACTGAAAGGCGCGTATTCTCTGGTGGTCATGAGCCCGCGCAAGCTCATCGCCGCCCGGGACCCTCACGGGTTCCGCCCCTTGTGCCTGGGCAAAATTGGGGACAGCGACGTAGTCGCCAGCGAGAGCTGCGCCATTCTGGCCGCCGGGGGCGAGTTCGTGCGGGACATTGAGCCCGGCGAGATCGTGTGCATCGACGAAAACGGCGTGCACAGCATCCGCGCCCATTGCCAAAAGGACACTTCTCTGTGCGTGTTTGAGTTCGTGTACATCGCCCGCCCCGACTCGGTGGTGGACGGCGCGTCCGTGCACCGGGCCCGCCGGCGTGCCGGCGCGCTGCTGGCGCTGGAGCACCCGGTCCAGGCGGACGTGGTCATCGGCGTGCCCGACTCGGGACTGGACGCGGCGCTGGGCTATTCCCAGCAGAGCGGCATCCCCTACGGCATCGGCTTTTTGAAGAATAAATACATCGGCCGCACGTTCATTCAGCCCTCCCAAAAGCTGCGTGAAAACACTGTGCGCATCAAATTGAACCCCATCGCGGACACCGTGCGCGGCAAGCGGGTGGTGCTGGTGGATGACTCCATCGTCCGCGGTACCACTTCCCGGCAGATCGTGCAGCTTCTGCGAGAGGCCGGCGCCACCGAGGTGCATTTCTTGTCCTCGGCGCCCGAGTTTTTGTATCCGTGCTACTTCGGCGTGGACGTGGACAGCCGGGAGAATCTGATCGCGGCCAACCACTCTCTGGAAGAGATGCGCGAGATTTTGGGCGTGGACAGCCTGGGCTTTTTGAGCGTGGACGGCGTGAAAAAAATCGCCGAGGGCTGCAAATTGGGTCTGTGCACCGGTTGCTTCACCGGTCAGTATCCCGAACAGCCGCCTGCGGCACCTCACAAAAGCAAGTTTGAAAAGAAAATTTCCGAATCCGCCGACTGAGAGAGGAGAATCGGTATGAAAAGTTATTCCGAGAGCTACAAGGCAGCGGGCGTGGACATCACCGCCGGCTACACCGCCGTGGAGCTGATGAAACAGCACGTGGCCCGCACCATGACCCCCGGTGCCATCGGCGGTCTGGGCGGCTTCGGCGGCCTGTTCGAACTGGACGTGACCGGCATGCAGCACCCGGTGCTGGTGTCCGGCACCGACGGCGTGGGCACCAAATTGAAAATCGCCTTTTTGATGGACAAGCACAACACCGTGGGCATCGACTGCGTGGCCATGTGCGTCAACGACATCGTCACCTGCGGGGCAAAACCCCTGGTGTTTTTGGACTACATCGCCTGTGGCAAACTGGTGCCCGAGAAGGTGGCCGCCATCGTCGAGGGCGTGGCCGAGGGCTGCGTCCAGGCCGGCGCTGCGCTGGTGGGCGGCGAGACCGCCGAGATGCCGGGCTTTTATCCGAAAAACGAGTACGATCTGGCGGGCTTCTCCGTGGGCGTTGTGGAAAAGAGCAAAATCGTGGACAACACGAAAATGCGCCCGGGCGACGCCATCATCGCGCTGCCTTCTTCGGGCGTGCACTCCAACGGTTTCTCGCTGGTGCGCAAAATTTTCAACGTGGAATACGCCGATGTCCACAACTATGTGGACGAGCTGGGCATGACGCTGGGCGAGGCGCTTTTGACTCCCACCAAAATCTACGTCAAGCCCGTGCTGGCCCTGATGGAAAAAATGCCCGTGTACGCAGTCAGCCACATCACCGGCGGCGGCTTCTATGAGAACATCCCCCGCGCCTTGGCTGCCGGATGCGTTGCCAAAATCAAAAAGAGCGACGTGCGTGTGCTGCCCGTGTTCCAGTTGCTGCAAAAGACCGGCAAGATTCCCGAGCGCGACATGTTCAACACCTTCAACATGGGCGTTGGCATGACGCTGGTGGTGCCTGCCGACAAAGCGGACGAAGCGGTGCGCGTGCTGGCCGAAAACGGCCAGGAAGCCTACTTCTTGGGCGAGATCGCCAAAGGCGAGGAGAAAGGCGTGGAGCTGGTATGAAAGTAGCGGTGCTTGTTTCCGGCGGGGGCACCAATCTGCAGGCGCTGATCGACGCCAAGGCCGCGGGCAAGCTGCCCCATGCCGAATTGGCGCTGGTGGTGGCCTCAAAGCCGGGCGTGTACGCCCTGGAGCGGGCGGCCAAAGCGGGCATCGAGACCGCGGTGGTGCGCCGCAAAGACTACGCCGACGCGGACGCGTTCAACGACGCCATGCTGAACACCTTGCAAAGCCATGGCATCGAGGCCGTAGTGCTGGCGGGGTATCTGTCCATGGTGGGGCAGAACGTGGTGCGCGCGTACCCGGACCGGATTTTGAACATTCATCCCAGCCTGATCCCCTCCTTTTGCGGAGCCGGGTACTACGGGCTGCGGGTGCATGAGGCCGCTCTCAAAAAGGGCGTGAAAGTCACGGGCGCCACGGTGCACTTAGTAAACGAAGAATACGACGACGGCCGCATCGTGCTGCAAAAGGCCGTGTACGTGGAAGAGGGGGACACCCCCGAGACCTTGCAGCGGCGGGTGATGGAACAGGCCGAGTGGGAAATTCTGCCCAAGGCCTTGGACCTTCTCACCAGCGGCCGGCTGTAAAGCGGCGCGAAAGGAGATATCTATGGATCATTTGAGTCTGGCGGCAGAGCTCGCCATCAACGCCTATCCCGGCCGGGGCATCGTCATCGGCCGGTCCGAGGACGGCAAAAGCGCCGTCATCGCGTACTTCATCATGGGCCGGTCGGCCAACAGCCGCAACCGGGTGTTCACGGCAAAGGACGGCGGCATCATCACCGAGGCCGCAGACCCCGCCAAGCTCGAGGACCCCAGCCTGATCATCTACGCGCCGGTGCGTGTGCTGGACGATCAGACCATCGTCACCAACGGCGACCAGACCGACACCATCTACGAGCATTTGAAAAAGGGCAAGGGCTTTGCCAAGGCGCTGCGCACGCGCACCTTTGAGCCGGACAGCCCCAACTTCACCCCCCGCATCTCGGGCCTTGTGAAGGTGAAAGCGGGCGAAATGAAGTATAAGCTGTCCATTCTGAAGTCCGACGGCGGCAACGATGCGTCGGTAGAGCGCTTTTTCTTCGAATATCCCCAGCCCGTGGCCGGGGAGGGCCGGTTCATTCACACCTACCGGTGCGACGGCAACCCCATCCCCAGCTTTTCCGGCGAACCCCAGCGGGTGCGCATCGCGGGCAACATCGACACGTTCACCAATATGGTCTGGAACAGTTTGAACGAGGCCAATAAGGTGTCTCTGTTCGTGCGCTTCATCGATTTGAAAACCGGCAAGGCCGAGGACCGCATCGTCAACAAATATCACAAGACCGAGGACTGACCCGGCCTTTGCAAGGAGGCTTTTTTGTACATGAGAGAACTGGAACTGAAATACGGCTGCAATCCCAACCAGAAACCCGCCCGCATCTTTATGGCCCAGGGCGAACTGCCCGTGGAAGTGCTCAACGGCCGGCCGGGCTACATCAACTTTCTGGATGCGCTCAACTCCTGGCAGCTTGTCAAAGAATTGAAAGAGGCCACGGGTCTGCCCGCGGCTGCGTCCTTCAAGCACGTGTCCCCGGCGGGTGCCGCTCTGGGCCTGCCTTTGACCGACGCCATGAAGAAAATGTACTTTGTAGAGGGCATGGAGCTGTCGCCCTTGGCCTGCGCCTATGCCCGCGCCCGCGGCGCGGACCGCATGTCCTCTTTTGGCGACTGGATCGCCCTGTCCGACGTGTGCGATGAGAGCACCGCCCGGGTCATCCAGCACGAAGTCACCGACGGCGTCATCGCTCCGGGCTACACCGACGAGGCGCTGGCCATTTTGAAGGCAAAGCGCAAGGGCGGCTACAACGTGGTCAAAATCGACCCCGCTTATGTGCCTGCTCCCGTGGAGCATAAGGACGTGTTCGGCATCACCTTTGAGCAGGGCCGCAACGAGGCAAAATTCGGCCCCGAGACCTTCCGGAACATCGTCACCAAAAACAAAACCCTGACCGAGGCGCAAAAACGCGATTTGATTTTGTGCCTCATCACGCTGAAATACACCCAGTCCAACTCGGTGTGCTACGCCGAGGGCGGCCAGATCATCGGCGTGGGCGCCGGCCAGCAGAGCCGCATCCACTGCACCCGCCTGGCGGGCAACAAGGCCGACATCTGGCATCTGCGCCAGCACCCGAAGGTGCTGGGCCTGCCCTTCCGCAAGGACGTGTCCCGCCCCAACCGGGACAACGCCATCGACGTGTACATCTCCGACGAGTATGAGGACGTATTGGGCGATGACGTGTGGGCCGATACCTTCACCACCCGCCCCGAGCCTTTGACCGCCGAAGAGAAAAAAGAGTGGCTTTCTCAGTTCCACGACGTGTGCCTTGGCTCCGACGCCTTCTTCCCCTTCGGCGACAACATCCCGCCGCTCGGGCGTCAGCGCCATCGTAGAGCCCGGCGGCTCCATCCGGGACGACCAGGTCATTGCCACTTGCGATAAGTACGGCATTGTCATGGCCTTCAACGGCCTGCGGCTGTTCCATCATTGATATGATTCGCTGTGTGACCAAATCCCAGTGGGTAGAGCTGTGCTGCGCCGGGGTGTTTCTGTTTGCCTGCGTGTGGGCAGGGGCGTCTTTTGCCGGCGCGGCGCTCTTCGCCGTGCTGGCCGTGTGCGGCGTGTGGCTGCCGGGCCGGGCCCTGGCCAAAGTGCTGGGCGCCGGCAAAGCGGGGCTTATGCGCACCGCAAGCGCCGTATTCGGCCTGGGGCTGTGGGCCGTCGTCACTGCGCTTGCCTCGGCCACGGGTCTGCACGGTTTGATTTGGGCGCTGCCTGTGGCAGGGCTTGCGAGCCTCTTCGCCGTGCGGGAACCCCTTTTGAAGCCGGATGCTTTCCGGTCCCTTTGGCGGGCGGGGCTTTGGCTTTTGTGCGCCGCCGTGTGCGTTGTGCCAAACGCCCACGCCGCGGCCGCGGGCGCCGTGGTGCCAAACCACGACTTTTTCTGGAACCTGGGCAATACCCAGAGCTTTCTCTTGGGCCTGCCGCCCGGGGATCTGCGCTTTTCCGGCTACACCCTCACGTACCATTGGCTGTCCGAACTGCTGGCCGCGGGCTTTGCCATGGGCGGGGTCCCCGCGTGGGACGCCCTGGCCTTTTATCTGCCCGTGGGTCTGCTGTGGCTGTTGGTGCCGGTGCTGGATGAGTGCGGGGCCCTGTGGTTTCAAAGCCGGAAAAAAACCGCGGCGTTTTTTGTCCTCACCTTTTTGTGCGGCGGCGCCGGGCTGTGGAAAATCTTTTCTTACGGCCGGTGTCCCTTCTGGAATCTGAGCGTGTATCACCTTGTGACCAACGTGAACGGCATGGGCCTGACCACGCTTTTGTTGGCGGGCTTTGCCGCCGGGGTGTGGTGCCTGTGGAAGGACCCGAAGCCCTGGCTCTGGGGCTTTGCTGCGGCGTCCTTCGCCCTTTTGTGCTTTGCCAAGGGCCCGGTGGCGGGCGTGGCGGCGCTGGCTTTCGGGCTGGCGGCGCTTTTGCGCTTTTGCTTTGCCCGCACAAAGCAAAATGGCGCCGTGCTGGCCTTTGCCGCGCTGGTGCTGGCCGGGTTCGCGGTGCTGTTCCGGGTGTTTTTCTCCGCGGGTGCTTCCAGCAAGATCGGTTTTTCCTTGTTCGGCACTCTGGAAAAATCGTATTTTACCAATTTTGTGGCTCTTTTGCAGGCCAAAAGCCCGCTGCTGGCCGCTGTGTGCGCGCCGGTGTTCATGCTGGCCCAGACCGTGTGCTTTGCCCCGGCGTCCACGCCCTTGTTTTTGGCGGGCGCCGTTCGGGACGTGCCGCGGCTTTTAAAACTGAGCGGACCGCGCCTGTTTTTCACTGCCTGCGCCGCGGGCGGCTTTGCGGCCTTCTTTTTGTTTGACCACGAGTCCATGAGCCAGATGTATTTTGCGTTCATCGGGCTGTTTTTCGCCAATGTGCTGGCCGTGCAGAATCTGGACGGATTTTTGGCTTTCTGTGCCCGCCGCAAAAAGGTCCTGGCCGCCGCGTGCAAAGCCTGCGCCGCGTGCCTTGTGCTGGTGGGCTTTGTGGGCGGCGTGTTCACCGGCGTTCAAATGGCGTACGCGGGCGGTACATCGCCCACGGGCGAGGCGGCGCTGGCCGATGAGAAAGATTTGGCCCTGACCGCCGCCGAGGAAGAGGCCCTTCGCTGGGCGGGCGAACATTTGCCCGAAGGCATTCTGCTGGCCACGAACCGCAGCCATACGGGCGTTGCGAGGGAAGGGCTTTCCAACGTGTATTCCGGCATTTCCGGCCGGCCCTTTTATATGGAGAGCTTCAAGTACGCCGTGTCCAATTTGGGCGTTTCCAAAACAGAAGTGGAAATGCGGGTAAATCAGATGAAAACCTTGTTCGGCCCCGGCGAAACCGCCGAAGAAGCCGCCTCTCTGTGCCGCGAAATCGGCGTGGGCGCGGTGGTCTACTGCAAACGTGCGGCGGAAAAAGGCTGGGACATCACCGAGCAGACAAGCCCGTCCCTGTTCGCCCAAAGCGCGGTGGACGGCTTTGAAACAGTGTACGAAAACGACGATGTGACCATTTTTGTGTTGCAATAAACGGAGGGAGTTTGTATGAAGATCCTTGTGGTGGGCGGCGGTGGCCGCGAGCATGCCATCATCCGCAAACTGAAAGAGAGCCAGGGCGTGACCGAACTTTTGTGCGCGCCGGGCAACGGGGGCATCGCCGCAGACGCGGTGTGCGTGCCCGTGGCCGCCACGGACGTGGAGAAAATGGTGGATTTGGCCTGCACAGAGCACGTGGACTACGTGGTGGTGGCCCCGGACGACCCCCTGGCTTTGGGCATGGTGGACGCCCTGGCCGAAAAAGGCATTCCCGCCTTCGGGCCAAACAAGGCCGCGGCCCGCATCGAGGCCAGCAAGGTCTTTTCCAAAAACCTCATGAAAAAATACGGCATCCCCACCGCCGAATATGAGACCTTTACAAACGCACAGGAGGCCATGGCCTACATCCGCGGCAAAGGCAAATACCCCGTGGTGGTCAAGGCCGACGGCTTGGCTCTGGGCAAGGGCGTTCTCATCTGCGAGGACGAAGCCGCTGCCGAAAGCGCCGTCAAGGGCATGCTGGAGGAGGGGCTCTTCGGCGCCTCCGGCCGCCGGGTGGTGGTAGAGGAATTCCTCACCGGCCCCGAGGTGTCGGTGCTCAGCTTCACCGACGGCAAGACCGTGGTGCCCATGGTGTCCAGCATGGACCACAAGCGGGCGCTGGACGCAGACAAGGGTTTGAACACCGGCGGCATGGGCACCGTGGCCCCGAACCCCTGCTATACAAACGAAATTGCCGACGTGTGCATGGAGACCATCTTTAAGCCCACCGTGGCCGCCATGGCCGCCGAGGGCTGTCCCTTCAAGGGCTGCTTATACTTCGGGCTCATGCTCACGCCCGACGGCCCCAAAGTCATCGAGTACAATTGCCGCTTCGGCGACCCGGAGACTCAGGTGGTGCTGCCGCTACTGGAAAGCGACCTTCTTTCCATCATGCGGGCTACCACCGACGGCACTCTGGACCAGGCTCAAGTCAAATTCAGCCAAAAATCCGCCGCCTGCGTGGTGCTTGCATCGGGCGGCTATCCGCAGCACTATGAAAAAGGCAAGGTCATCACTGGCCTTGAAAACGGGCAGCTATCCGGCGCCGACGCCGTGGTGTATCACGCAGGCACGGCGCTCAAAGACGGCCAGCTCGTCACCGCCGGCGGTCGGGTGCTGGGCGTGACCGCCACAGCCGACACCTTGAAAGAGGCGCTCAAAAAAGCCTACGCCGCGTCGGAACAAATTCACTTCGACGGGCTGCACAAACGCACGGACATCGGCGCACGCGCCCTGGCCGCATTGTAAGGAGGCAACCATGGTTTATCGTATTTACGTTGAAAAACGGCCCGAATATGCCGTCGAGGCAAAGGGCATTTTGCACGAGATCCGCCATTTATTGCGCATCAAAAGCGTCACCGGACTGCGGCTTTTGAACCGGTACGACGTGGAGGGCATCGGGGAAGATTTGTTCCAAAAATGCATCGGCACCGTGTTCTCCGAGCCCCAGCTCGACGAGGTGTACACCTCCATTCCCGCAGGTGCGGACGTTGTGTTCGCCACCGAGTATCTGCCCGGCCAGTTTGACCAGCGGGCCGCCAGCGCCGCCGAGTGCATCCAGCTCATCAGCCAGGGCGAGCGGCCGGACGTGGCCACCGCCCGGGTGTTCCTGTTGACCGGCAAGCCCACCGAAGCCGAGCTTGCCGAGATCGAGAAATACGTGGTCAACCCTGTGGAGGCCCGCCTTGCAAGCCTCGAGGAAAAACAGACGTTAAAGGCAAGCTACGCCATTCCCACCACCGTGGAGACATTGACCGGCTTTACAAAGCTCACCGCCGACGGCCTCAAAGAGTTTGTGGCGCACTACGGCCTTGCCATGGACGCGGACGACGCGGCCTTCTGCCAGCAGTATTTTATTTCCGAGCACCGGGACCCCACCATCACCGAGATCCGCATGATCGACACCTACTGGTCCGACCACTGCCGCCACACCACGTTCGGCACCATTCTGGACAAAGTGGACATCGCCGACGAGCGGGTGCGCAAAGCCTATGACCGGTACCAGAACATGCGCAAAGAGGTGTACGGCCAGCGCAACAAACCCATGTGCCTGATGGATCTGGGCACCATGGGCGGCAAGTACTTAAAAAAGACCGGCGTGCTCAAGGGCCTGGACGAGTCCGACGAGATCAACGCCTGCAGCGTGCACATCACCGTGGACAACAACGGAAAAGACGAGCCCTGGCTGCTTTTGTTTAAAAATGAGACCCACAACCACCCCACCGAGATCGAGCCCTTCGGCGGCGCGGCCACCTGCATCGGCGGCGCCATCCGCGACCCGCTGGCAAACCGCGGCTATGTGTATCAGGCCATGCGCGTCACCGGCGCGGGGGACCCGCTGGTGCCTGTGCAGGATACCTTGAAGGGCAAACTGCCCCAGCGCAAGCTGGTCACCACCGCCGCGGCGGGCTATTCCAGCTACGGCAACCAGATCGGCCTTGCCACAGGCATGGTGGATGAACTGTATCATCCGGGCTACATCGCAAAGCGCATGGAGATCGGCGCCGTGGTGGGCGCCGTGCCCGAGGAGAACGTGCGCCGCGAAGAGCCCGTGCCCGGCGACGTGGTCATTTTGCTGGGCGGCCGCACCGGCCGCGACGGTTGCGGCGGCGCCACCGGTTCTTCCAAGGCTCACAAACTGGAGAGTCTGGAGACCTGCGGAGCCGAGGTGCAGAAGGGCAACGCGCCCGTGGAGCGCAAATTGCAGCGCCTGTTCCGCACCAAAGAGGCCACGCTCATGATTAAGCGCTGCAACGACTTCGGCGCAGGCGGCGTGTCCGTGGCCATCGGCGAATTGGCCGACGGCCTTTCCATCGATCTGAACGCCGTGCCCCGCAAATACGACGGCCTGGACGGCACGGAGCTCGCCATCTCCGAGAGCCAGGAGCGCATGGCCGTCGTGGTGGCCAAAGAGGACGCGGACAAGTTCATCGCCGCCGCCAACAAGGAAAACCTGGAGGCCACCGTGGTGGCCACCGTCACCGAAGAGCCCCGCCTGGTCATGCGCTGGAACGGCAACGTCATCTGTGACATCGCCCGGCCCTTCCTCAATTCCAACGGTGCGGAAAAACATACAAACGTGGCGGTCCCCAAAGCACAGGATGCGGCCCGGCACGTTCAGGAGAAACCTCTTTGCGAGATGCTCACCGATTTGATGGGCGATTTGAACGTGTGCAGCAAAAAGGGCCTGTCCGAGCGGTTTGACTCCACCATCGGCGCAGGCACCGTGGTCATGCCCTTTGGCGGCAAGACCCAGCTCACCCCGGTGCAGGCCATGGCGGCCAAGCTGCCGGTGCTGCACGGCGAGACCAAGACCTGCTCCGGCATGGCCTGGGGCTACAACCCCTTCATCGCGGAAAAAGACCAGTACACCGGCGCCTACCTGGCTGTGGTGGAAAGCGTTTCCAAGCTGGTGGCAGCAGGTTTTTCGGCCGAGAAAGCCTACCTGACCTTCCAGGAGTACTTCCAGCGCCTGGGCGCAGACCCCGCCCGCTGGGGCCAGCCCATGGCCAGCCTGCTGGGCGCATTGGACGCGCAGGTGGATTTGGGCGTGGCGGCCATCGGCGGCAAGGACTCCATGTCCGGCACCTTTGAAAACATCGACGTGCCGCCCACACTGGTCAGCTTTGCGGTGGCCGCGGGCAATACGGACAACGTCATCAGCCCCGAGTTCAAACTGCCCGGCTCCAAAGTGGTGCTGGTGCGCCCGGCGCGCAGCGAGGGCCTTGTGCCCAACGCCGAGAGCCTGAAACGCGTGTTCCGTCAGGTGGAGACGCTCATCGCCCAGAAAAAGGTCTTGGCGGCCTATACGCCGGGCTTTGGCGGCATTGCCGAGGCCGTGTGCAAAATGGCTCTGGGCAACCGGCTGGGCTTCAAAGCGGACCCGTCCGTGACAAAAGAATTGCTGTTCGGCTACGAGTACGGCAGCTTTGTGCTGGAATTGGCCGAAGATCTGGACATCGGCGAGACGCTGGGCCAGACCACCCTTGCCTATGCCTTTGAAGCCTGCGGCGAGCGGGTGGATTTGGACGGCGTGCAGAAAGTGTACGAAGAAAAACTCGAGCCGGTGCTGCCCTATCACACCACCGCCGAGGCCGACGCGGCCCGGCCCGTGGAGAAGCTGCGCTTTGAGACAGTCAGCCGTGTAGCGCCCCGGGTGGGCTGCGCAAAGCCCCGGGTGTTCATCCCCGTGTTCCCGGGCACCAACTGCGAGTACGACTCCGCCCGCGCCATGGAGCGCGCCGGTGCCGAGCCGGAGATTTTCGTCATCAACAACCTGACCCCCGCGGCCGTGGCCGAAAGCGTGGAAA
>NZ_CAUWGY010000058.1:0-14124 GCF_963558415.1 uncultured Ruthenibacterium sp.
TATTAAATAAATTTGCTTAGATTATCTTGACAAAACTAAACAAATATGCTATGTTTTTTTGCATGAACAACCATAGATGGGAGCTGGATGTATGGCAATTGGCGAACGGATTCACTTTTTCCGTCTCCTGCGGGGGATGACACAGAAATATCTCGGTATGGCGCTGGGCTTCCCGGAAAAGTCTGCCGATGTGCGCCTGGCGCAGTACGAAACAGGATCAAGAACCCCTAAAGCGGACCTGACCGCCGCCCTGGCGCAGGTACTGGATGTATCTCCTCATGCCCTCTCCGTCCCGGATATAGACTCCTATGTGGGGCTCATGCATACACTGTTTACCCTAGAGGACAACTACGGTCTGAAGATCACGGAGCAGGATGGGGAGCTTGCCTTGCAGGTGGATTTCCGCAAGAACAAGGATGCTGCCCGGCTGCATGAGATGCTCTGGGCCTGGCGGGAACAGGCAGCCAAACTGGAGGCCGGTGAGATCTCCCAGGAGGAGTACGACCGCTGGCGTTACCACTACCCGGCGTACGACAGCAGCCAGATCCGCGCCAAGGTGCCGCCGGAGGGTCTGATCTGAACCTCTCACTTGTAGGCCACGGGAGAGGCCGTTTGTTGCGCAAAATCAGAAAATTCAGATAAATGAGAGCAAAATAAAAAAGGTCTAACTGATCAGCAAAAATCAGTTAGACCTTTTTCTTTTCGGATAAATTGATCGCTTATTCGCAAACCACTCAATCATTAAAAAATAAATCGGACTTGGCGAATGCTATCAATCTGCTATCAAAGGGATTTTTCAAAAACCACAAACCCAGTGTTTATGCGGGTTTGCAGACTCTCATATCCACTTTTTACTTATTCGAACTCGGCAAGTTGTTGTTTTATGTTAAACTATTTTGTTTAGGTTTTGCTACGAAAATGCCGATTTTTTAATTCAATTACATATTTTATTTTGGCTTACTGATTTTCTGTTGCCAAAGTGTTGCCATGACCTATTATACCAATTATATCAAATAAAGCAATAATCTCTATCTATCAAAAAAACAGTCAGGCAAACTAGAGTCTATATTATAGCAAACATTGTTTATTGCAGTTTTCTTAATGGTGTGCACAGTACCTCATAGGCATATTTATATACTTCATTTGCTAGCTCATCTGGAGAAATATCACCATGAGCAAGGCAGCAACGAAGCAAGAACAGTAATTATTATGCCTGCAAAAATCCTACAGCGCCGAGTACTAACACTATTGCACCAAGTATTATACGGTACCAACCAAACAACTGGAAATCATGTTTCTTGACATATTCCATAAGAAAACGTACTGCAAGCAATGATACAGCAAACGAAACAAATGTACCAGTTATAAGAACTCCAATCTCAAGTGCAGTGAATGAAAAGCCAAATTTAACTACCTTAAGAAGACTGGCTCCAAACATTACAGGAATAGCAAGGAAAAATGTATATTCTGCTGCTACTGTTCTTGACACTCCGATAAGTAGTGCGCCTACAATTGTTGCTCCTGAACGTGATGTTCCTGGAAAGATTGCTGCCATAACCTGGAAAACACCTATGAGAAGCGCTGTCTTATACGTAATCTCAGACAGTGAATTTATCTTGAACGTTCTGCCCTTATGCCATCTTTCAATTATTATAAATGCTATACCAAATACAATTAATGCCAATGCCACGCATGTAGGATTGTAGAACAATGCATTAAATAAATCATCGAAAAGCAGTCCTATAACTGCTGCTGGAATTGTAGAAACAAGAATTTTGAACCACAATGCCCATATATCTTTCTTAAAATATGAAGCAATACCTGTCTGACCTTTTCTCTCCTTCTTTGTAAGTGCAAATGGCCATATCTTATTCCAAAACAAAATAACAACTGCAAGAATTGCACCAAGCTGAATAACTACATCGAACATATCAAAGAAGTTCTCGCTGACTCCTTTAAATGGGATAAGCTGCTCTACCAATATCAAATGACCTGTACTGCTGACTGGTAGCCATTCAGTTATACCTTCCACAATACCATATACTATCGCTTTTAAAATCTCTATCATAATCTCCTCCATCTATTTAAAAATATAAATGTATAATTGCGAAACTCTCTAAGTTACGCCCAATTCATATTTAAGGTTCTTGAGTTTTGCAATCAACTAAACATTACTACCACTAATTAAACTACTTCAAATCTTCATTCTTAAAATATAAAAATGTCATCATAAAACCAATTCCTGATACCAACAGAATAATCGTCATTGATAACCAAACCGGATATCCGGTACTCTCTATCCTTCCATCTAGTAACAGAACACTGGCCGTCCAAGGGTATAAAGCTCCCCATTTCTGGTTACTGAGTGCCGCACTTCCTAATACAATCACTGCTGAGACAATCATCGGGGCAACAAATCCCTTTGTTTTCTGCGCAATATATGCAAATGGTGATGTCATGATAAACATAAGGACAGTGAGAAGGAAATAATACGGTATCCATTTTATTGCAGTGACCAGGCTGTATTCTGCCATACCAAATGACACATGGCAAATACCCGAAAATAACATATTGCAAGTCCATGATACAATTGTCATAAATAAATCCCATAAAAACAAAGTACAGAATTTTCCTGCTAATATCTTGGTTCTTGATATTGGGATTGGAAGGATCGTTTTCCATGTATTTTCCGTATATTCCCTGCTGAACAGATAGGACGCAATTGCCACAGATACCATCATATTGGCTAACAACAGCATATAGAGAATACTATTCTCATAAACTGCGCTTAAGCTGATCACCTGTTCCGGATGTTGTGAATGCATCTGTAAAGTTTCAACAAACATCATAAAAGGCACCGCTACAGCCCCAAGAATACTGATTGGTATCATTTTAGAATGTCTTAATTTCAATAATTCACAATATGTTAAGTTAAGCAATGCCGCCACCTCCAATTAATTCCGAAAAATAATCTTCAAGATTCTCTTCACAACTGTTAATTCCTGTTACCAGTAGTTGATTTTCCACCAGTAATTGGTTAAAGGCTCCCACATTAAAAGCAGGTTCATAAACTTTAAGCATATGCTCTCGTATATCATAATCATAAATACCACAATGGTTTTCCAGTAATTTCGAAGCCTTTAAACTATCTGACACAGTGAATGCTACATATTTTCGCTTTCTCTTATGCAGTTCATCCATATTAACTTCCTCTACAAGCTTACCCTGATTGATTACACCAATCATATCTGCAATCTGCTCAATTTCATTTAAAACATGACTTGAAATTAAAATGGTAGTCCCTTTCGTGCGACTAAGTTCACACAAAAACTGGCGGATTTCCGATATTCCTATTGGATCAAGACCATTGATTGGTTCATCCAGTATTAATAGTTCTGGTTCATGCATAATAGCGGCAGCAATTCCAAGTCTCTGTTTCATTCCCAGCGAATAATCAGAAAAAGGTTTCTTTTTTTCCTGATCAAGTCCTACAACAGCAAGCGCATTTTTCACTTCATTCTTTGAAAGCTGTTTACGATATCTTGCCAAAATCTCCAGATTTTCCTGTCCTGTCAGATTCATATAAAACCCTGGTGTTTCTATCATAGAACCAATCCTCTGATAAGTGTCACACATTTGTTCCTGATATCCTTTACCAAACATCAAAATATTTCCTTTTGTTGGACGAACAAGCTGTAACATCATTTTCATAATTGTTGTTTTTCCTGCACCATTTCTTCCCAGTAATCCATAAATCTTCCCCTTAGGTACATGTAGATTAACTTGATTCACTACTGTCACGTCTTGATATCGCTTTGTCAGATTTTGTGTTTCCATTACATATTCCATAATTTTTTCCTTTCCTGGTCATTTTTTATAAAATCGTATTTCACAGCGACCACTGCTTTAGTATCACTGAAATCTTGCCAAAGCACAAGAAACGTATCGTCACATCACCCAAAAAGGCGTTGACACCATCCGTGTCAACGCCCATTTTCCTTAAA
Organism: uncultured Ruthenibacterium sp.; assembly: GCF_963558415.1. Classification (NCBI taxonomy): domain Bacteria; kingdom Bacillati; phylum Bacillota; class Clostridia; order Eubacteriales; family Oscillospiraceae; genus Ruthenibacterium; species uncultured Ruthenibacterium sp. The sequence continues at coordinate 4,005 of NZ_CAUWGY010000058.1, forward strand.
AATCAGCATTCCTTTCACAATTAATAATAAAAATACAACTGTTATCGCATAAGGTTCTCTCGCCATTGCCAAAAACAAAACTGCCAAGATACTAAGCAATAGCGAAATAATTGTTACCATCTTTTGCCCTTTTTCCATATTTAATTGTGTTAATAAAATTTTACCAATTCCAACAGCAATAAGTGCAATAAACATAATCCAGTAAATCAGACAAATAAATGATGATTTTTGTGTATATGCGAACAGATTTACAGAGTAAATATATCCATTAACCGGATTGGGATAAAGAGGTAAAACAATCAGCATAATGGAAAGTACATCTACAATTCCATACAACAGGTTACACATATTTTGAATTTTAGATTTATTTTCTTTTTCTGCAATAGAGATTAGTTTCTCTCCGGTTAATAACTCATCAATCGATACTGAAAAAAATCTCGATATTTCTTTTAGTGAATCAATACTGGGATATCCTCTTCCGGATTCCCATTTTGAAATTGCAGTTCTCGATACAAATAAAGCCTCGGCCAGTTCTTCCTGAGTAAGCCCTCGGCTTTTTCTTAATTCCTGAAGTTTTTCATAAAATTCCATACCATCACCTCACAGTTACTTTTCTTTATTGTTTTTCTATTTCCTTCCTCTTTTGTTTTACCCTTAAGCTGATCTCAAAATAACAAAAGTATCTCTACGTCACATGTGCGACACGAACCGTATCATCGACATAAATACTGACTTTTTCTATCTACTCTCCTGATCCTGTCAACTTCCTCCGGTGTAACCATGTTCCATTATCACTCTCACCTTTTTATCCACCCATTGTCAATGTCCAAAGAACCCGACAACAATTTGTCGAACTCTTATAGTTCATTTCCCTAAGTATATCATAGTTCCAGTTATTCCGCATTTATCAATTTATAATTCGAGTCTGCCCCAAGTGTATACCCTATTCCGTTTTCTCCAATGATATGCTTCTCCATAATCTGCTCCTATCTGCCACCTCTGTCATTCCTATAATAGTGACTCTGTCTGTTGTTTTCTCGTTCCTTTACTTCCTGTTGCTTCTGCTGTAACCTTGACCTAAAGCTATCCGACTCTGCCTTATTTCCTGTCTGCTGTTCCCACTTTGCAACTGCTGACTGATAATCGCTGTATTCCGCTTTAGAGGCATGGTATACAACCAAGAACTCCTTTACATTCTTATAACCATAACCCTGCACGATACTTGATAAATACTGCTTCATGCTGGCTATCTGCGCTCTTAACTGCTCCGCCTGTTCCTGCAACTCCTTACGCTGTTTCCCTTTGAAGATACCCTTCGTTCCGGCAATCTCCTTCTCCACACTTACAAGCTGTTGTTCCCTTTGGTAAATGGCTTCATTCTGCTTCTCCAGCTTATTATAAATATCCGCAAGCCTTGGATACTTGGAAACAAGCTCGGACTTCTTCGGTATTTCCGGTATCGGTTCACTTTTCGCCATCACAGGTTCATTGACTGCCCGAACTTTCGTCTGCTCCGGCTCTGACTTTGCAAACGCTTCCGTCACCTTATCAGCCTTTTCGGAAGCTCTCTTAAACACCTTACTAATCAGAAGCTCCAAAGCATATATCGCCGTCATAATCAGGCTTTTGAACAGTGCCGGATTTCTCCCCGACTTCTGAATAGAAGCCTTTGCTTTCTGTCCGATTTCACTCTGCTTCACCTCCAAAATCTGTTTCTCCGGCACACCACTGACGAATGCCCTGTCCACCGTCTGATTCCACATGGTACGAACCCGATTATCCGCTTCTATCTGCTCTGCTTTTGGATTGTTTTTGCCAACCTTTTTCATGGGCAGATACACACCATTCTTATCAAATACTTTCAGCTTCTCCTTATCATCCCTCACATAAATATTGATAAGGTCTGTATAGGAACGTTTTACCTCATCAAGGAAACTGTCGCTCTTAAATCGGCTGTCCTTTATGGTAAAAAGATTACGCTCATATACTTCGCCCTTGGGAATAATTTTACAGCCACTCCGAAGCTGTCCAGCATCATCCATTATCTCTTTTTTGGTTCGTACATGCTTTCCGGTTTCATCATAAAACATGTTCCTTGTGGCAATCTTCAACACAGGAGCATCAAGCAGCTTCCGCTCCGAAAAGATAAGATGAATATGATAATTTGTCTTGCGTTTGTTATGGTGCAAAGCAGCGATGCACTCCACGTCATATTTTTGCTTGAAGTATTCCGTAAAAAGTTTCAGCAATTTGTCCGGTTCATAATCCACGAATCTTTCCGGCAGTGCAATAATCAGTTCCCTTGCTTCAATACACTTGCCTTCTGTTCCGCTTCTCTTAAATTCCTCCTGGTTACACTTGGCAAGTTCCGTCCAAAATTTACGGTCAGTTGTTTCATAAACTGCGTACAAATTTTCCTGCCTTGCGTGACTAGAGATATAGTTAATTCTTCCTTTTAAATTTGTCAGTTTTGACATCTGTATAAATGAATTTCTTACAATAGGCATTGCCCCCTTTCTTTGAAAACTGGTGGCGATTATGCCACTGTGAGTGGACACATAGGTGTCCGTTTACGAACTCATTGCCGTATCCGGCATGGACACAAATGCGACAGCATTTGAACGCAGATAAGCATTGTAAATGCTTATACAGCGATGCTCTTTCGCTGTACTGCGAAGCAGCTGCGTTCATGAGCAAGCAGCGTAGCGGATTGCGAATGTCAGCCCCCTGCAAGGGCGAAATACACAGAGTACAAATCGAAGATTTGTGCGATGGGTGTATTTCGCTCTCAAACGCCGAGGGCTTGTGAGAGAAGTCCGGCTCCTTCCATTTGTTCCCTTACACTGCTTTCTCCTTAACGATATTTACAGGAGCGTGCCACGCTCCCGTCATACACACCGAAGGGAAAAATCTACCATCGAAAGTCCCGATGCATTCCTACCTTTTCCAGATACTCCTGCCTTGCCTTTTCCCGTTCTTCCTCGGTTGGTGCTGTCTTATATTTTGTATATAAATCCCGCCTTACCATAGCTTCCAGTTTGTCCTCCAATCCCTTCTTAATCTCTGGCAAAACATCATCTGTTTCCACCAAGTGATACTTCAAAAGTGCGAAGAACAGTTCCTCGGAAATCTGTATGTTTTTCAATCTATCAATCCATCCTTTCCATCATCTTCCGTGACGGTTGCGTACGATTGCGACGATTATTTCTATACCGGCACCGCTATATAAAATACCGTCGCAACCGTCGCTAATCGTCACGCTCTCTGTTCTAATGTCAGTTTAATCATTCGTGAACTGTGTCCTCGTTTACTCTCGTACCGAATACCATAATCCATAAATAAACGCTCCATGCCGATGTTTAATTTTCTTGTAAGGATGTTTGGCTGCATATCCATCTCCGGCAAAAGCTGTAACAATTCCGAAGCGGTTCCGATCCACTGAGGCTGTTCCTCTGATACCACCTTTGCAATCGCTTCCAGCACCGGATCAGCAGGCTCTTTCCAAAGCTCCGTTTCTGCTTTTGTCAGCTTCCACACACACTGTTCTCTGTCAAAATCGAGAAGCAGTCGCTGGTCTTGCTGGTCACGTCCTGCCACCTCTAAAACCGCTTTATTATCCGTCCTCTTTTCCTTCTGCATGACAAATGCTCCGTCCGCAGCTCCCAGCAATCCATTTGTGCCGGAAATCATATCAAAGCTGTCAGAGGACTCCATCTTTCTTGTGTGGTGCACCACCAGCAGACAGATACCATGCTCATCACTAAAGGCTTTCAGCTTGGTTACAATCTCATAGTCACTGGCATAGCTGAATTTATCTCCACCAAGTTCCCTTACCTTCTGCAAGGTATCAATGATAATCAGCCTTGCGTCTGTATGCTCTTTTACGAACTGGTTAAGCTGTTCTTCCAATCCTTCATTTAGAGTTTTGGACTGTGTGGCAAAGTAGAAATTTTCACTGCTTTCTATACCAAACATCCTTGATAAACGCTTCTGCAATCTTGCATAATCATCCTCTAATGCCAGATACAAAACAGTGCCCTTCCGCACCGGATAATCCCACAAATCAAGCCCCATGCTTACATGGTAGCCGAGCTGTGCCATAAAGAAGGATTTCCCTACCTTTGGTGCGCCCACAAATAGATAAGTACCTGCATAGATCAGTCCGTCCACAATCGGTATCTTGGGTGGATAAGCAGTATCGTAAAGTTCTGTCATGGATACTGTCTCTAATCCATCAATCCTATCTCTTTTCTCTGCCGTAACTTCCGCACCGGAACCACGATTATTTGTGGCTTGCAGATTGCCCTTACCGGGCAAATCTGCTATACTTTCCTTGTTAGTTTTACATAGTGACTGCTTCCCATCTGCGCCAACAGATGGAACCGGAGCAGTCGCTTTTTCTTTTACACTCATTCACTCTCTCCTCTCAATCCATTCATGGTTTCCGCTATCAGTTGGATTGTGTAAAGCAATTCGTCATTTGCTTCACTGCAACTCTCCAGACGCTTCAGTTCCTCATAAATATCTGCCATCTGATTTCTTAATGCCTTATACACTCTCGGATTACCCTGTACCACCACATCACGGCACTGCAACCGTCTGATAATATAGTCCTGCTTGGTAAGACCGGATAATGCCACACAATTGTCAATCAGCTTTGCTTCTTCCTCTGATACCCGAAATCCCACAAGTTTGTTTCTCCAGCGTCCTTTGCTGTCTAAATTTTTCTCCATCAATCCATCTCTCCTTTTCCCATTCGCTCAATGTCCAATTTATCTGCCATTTCCGTCTGCTTCGTTGGAAATAAATGTGCATACCGGTAAGTAATATCAATACTTTCATGTCCTACCCTTTCCGCAATCGCCAGAGCAGAAAATCCCATCTCAATCAAAAGTGAAATCGCACTGTGACGAAGATCATGGATGCGGATACGCTTGACTCCTGCTGCCTTTGCCCCTCTGTCCATCTCATGGTGCAGATACGACTTGGTAATCTGGAACAGCCTTTCATCCTCCCCAATCTCATACAGCATACCAATATACTCTTGCATTTCCTCACACAAAAACTTCGGCATTTTAATTGTCCGGTTACTTTTCTTGGTTTTCGGTGTGGTAATCACATCCCTGCCATTCAACCGCTGATAGGACTTATTGATGGTCAGCTCCTGACGCTCGAAATTAAAGTCCTTTGGTGTAAGGGCAAGCAGCTCCCCACACCGGATTCCCGTCCAATAGAGCATTTCAAACGCATAATAGGAAACAGGCTTATCCATCATCACATCCGCAAATTTCAGATATTCCTCTTTCGTCCAGAACAGCATTTCCTTGTGTTCCTCGCTTCCCATCGATCCGGCTCTCTGCGCCGGATTGGAAGGCAAATGATAATATCTTACTGCATGATTGAAAATGGCACTGAGCTGGCTGTGGATGGTTTTAAGGTAAGTTGGGGAATACACTTCCCCATTCTCTCCCTTATAGGCAAGAAGCTCATTCTGCCAGGCAATCACATCCTTTGGCTCAATCTCCGCAATCTTACGCTCCCCGAAATAAGGAAGTATCTTGGTACGGATAATATGGCTTTTGGACTCCCATGTGTTCTCCTTTACCCGTTTTTTCTTGTCGGCTTCATAAATCTCAAAGAAGCTGGCAAAAGTCATATCCAGCTTGGACTCACTTTTTAACATCACCTCCCTCTCCCATGCTTGTGCTTCTCGTTTGGTTGCAAAACCACGTTTCTGTGTCTGTTTCCGCTCTCCCTTATAATTGGTATAGCGGTAAATGACACGCCATTTGTCACCATCTTTATATACAGCCATAACATCATCTCCTCTCTATTCGCTGTAACATAACTTCTTGCGAAAGAAGTTGGTATTCACTCTTCCGGTAACTGTCAAATACCCAAGCTTCTGCATTTCCGCATTCAGCTCTCTGACAACCTTGTATGCATAGGACTTGGAAACATTAAGCTCCTGTGCCACTTCATCCACCGTCATAAAGTTCTTATTCTCCATGTGGATTCCCCCTTTCTTCAAAATTTTGTTTGCCGCTCTCCCTTACACTTTCCTGACAGGTTGCCTTGCGTGGTACTTTGTCGTGTTTCCATCCCTTCGTACGCTCACTTTCGGTCATCGCATATTTTTCCGGATGGTATCTGCTCGGACGGTCATTTAGTTTTAACTTAACTTACTTTGTTTAAGTTTCTGTTTTGTATAATACTAAACATTTTCCGTTAAGTCAAGTGGTTTTCAGAATAATCTTAAACATTTTTATTTAAGTTCTTCTTGCTATACTCATTAACACATGTTATACTCTACTTAAACATTTCTGTTTTACTTAACAGATAAATGGCAACAACATGACAGGAGGCATTACTATGGCAATCGGGCAACGAATTCGATTTTTCCGTAACAGAAAAGGCATGACACAAAAGCAGCTTGGAGAAGTCCTCGGCTTTCTTGGCAAGACTTCTGATGTCCGTATGGCACAATATGAATCAGAATCAAGAGTACCCAAGCATGATCTCGTAAAAGAAATGGCTGGTATCTTTGATGTCAGCACCCATGCACTTACCGTACCGGATATAGATACCTACATCGGTCTTATGCATACCTTTTTCGCATTGGAAGATATGTATGGACTGAAAATTGACGAAATGGATGGTGAAGTAGTCTTACGTTTGGATAAGTCCGACTATTCTACCTATTCCTCAATGGATAAAATGCTCCGTGCATGGCTCGCCGAAGCTAAAAAGCTGGAGAATGGCGAAAGCACCAAAGAGGAATATGATAACTGGCGTTATAAATATCCGGAACTGGATACACACCAAGTCTGGGCTAAGGTTCCTTCACAGGAAATCAGCGATATGCTTCTCGCCGGATTAAAAGAAATGGAAAAAGAAGAAAAGAAAGAAACCAAACGCAAAATGAAAAAATAAGCATGAAAAAACCTTACCAATTTTCAGTTGTCATATCTGAAAATCAGTAAGGTTTTCTTATGCTCATAAAGTAATCTTATTCATTGAATAAGGAAATTCTGTTGCCAAATTGTTGCCAGTGCTTAAACAAATTTGTTTGGAAGTCGCATAAATACTGGGTTCTTTTGGCGTTCCACCTTACTCAAACTCAATGGTTGCAGGCGGCTTTCCCGTACAGTCGTATAATACTCGGTTAATGTGCGGCACCTCATTTACAATACGACTGGTCACCTTGGCCAATACTTCCCAAGGAATTTGAGCACTCTCGGCCGTCATGAAATCCGTTGTAGTCACCGCGCGCAAAGCGATGGCATAATCATAGGTTCGCTCATCGCCCATAACTCCAACACTACGCATATTGGTCAGCGCTGCAAAATACTGTCCCAAATTTCCAGCAATGCCTGCCTTATCGATTTCCTCTCGATAGATGGCATCTGCATCCTGCACCATCCGAATCTTCTCCGGAGTGACCTCACCGATAATGCGAATGGCAAGGCCCGGGCCGGGGAACGGTTGACGATTCACCAGATATTCGGGGATTCCCAGTTCACGCCCAGCTCTGCGCACTTCGTCCTTAAACAAATCCCGCAGCGGTTCTACAATCTCCTTGAAATCCACATAATCAGGCAAGCCACCCACATTGTGATGACTTTTGATTACAGTACTTTCTCCGCCGGAACCACTTTCCACCACGTCCGGATAAATCGTTCCCTGTACCAGAAAATCCACACGGCCAATCTTTTTGGCTTCTTCCTCGAAGACACGGATAAATTCTTCACCAATGATTTTGCGTTTTTTCTCCGGCTCATCTACTCCCGCCAATTTATCGTAAAAGCGTTGCCGGGCATCCACTCGCACAAAGTTCAAATCGTATGGGCCATCCGGTCCAAACACCGCGCTAACTTCTTCGCTCTCATTTTTACGCAAAAGGCCATGATCTACAAAAACACAAGTGAGCTGGCGGCCCACTGCCTTTGCCAACATAACGGCAGCTACGGAAGAATCGACGCCGCCGGACAAAGCACAAAGCACTTTTCCGCTTCCGATTTTTTCGCGAAGAGAGCGGATAGTTGTCTCCACAAAAGAGTCCATTTTCCAAGTACCCGTACAGCCACAGACCAAATACACAAAATTGGAGAGCATTTTGGTTCCCTCCTGAGTATGAAGAACCTCAGGATGGAACTGGACAGAATAAAGATTCTTTTCTGGCATTTCTGCCGCAGCTACCGGACAGTTGGCCGTATGTGCAGAAATTTGAAAACCTGGCGCTACGCGCTCAATGTAATCGTTATGACTCATCCAGCAAATGGTCTTTTCATGAACACCTTGAAACAACTTGCTAGAAAGGTCAACCAATACTTCTGTTTTACCATATTCCCGTTCAGGAGCCGGACATACGTGTCCACCCAGCAAATGCATCATCAATTGTGAGCCATAACAAATACCCAACACGGGAATTCCCAAATCAAAGACTTCTTTGCTGATCGTCGGAGAATCCTCCAAATAAACACTGTTCGGTCCGCCTGTAAAAATAATGCCCTTGGGCTGTTTTTCGCGAATGGTTTCGAGCGCTTTTGTATACGGAACAATTTCGCTATACACATTGCACTCACGAACCCGACGCGCAATCAACTGATTATATTGGCCGCCAAAATCGACCACAAGGATGGTTTCCGTCATGAGATCCTCCTTTAAAAATGCACCTTGGCACAAATGTATCACTTTGTTGATTTATCATATCTGCTAGTATACCAACAAACCTCAGTCCCGTCAATTACCATGCTCCGCACAGTCGCGCAAAACCAAGTAAAATCACAAGCCCAATGACATTGGCTACTAAAAACAGAACCAAATACCGCACAAATTCGCCGGGTTGTTGTTTCAAAAAAGCCTTTAGGGAAATCAGGCTCGCAAGAGACGCAATCGGCGTTCCCAGACCGCCCAAATCCGTTCCCAACAGAAGTCCCGTTCCATCCTGCGTAAAGCCGCTAAGAAGCACAGCGGCCGGAACATTGCTGATGACCTGACTGGCTGCCGCGCTGGCCAGAAGAGCACTTTGGTTCAGCACGTTCTCTAGCAAAGACTGCACAACTGGAATTGCGCCAATATTGTCTGCAAAAATAAAGAAGCACACAAAGGTGGCCAAGAGTCCGTAATCAATCGATTTAAAAAGAGACCGATCACAAATGGCAAGACACGCACATACTACCATTAGCAAAATGCCATACGGGAGCATTCGAAACACACACAAAAGGCAGAGAACAAACAGAACAATCATAACAATGAGTGTTTTAGAGTTGCGAATTGTTTGCTGCTGCATGAAACGGACCTCGCACGTACGTCCACGACAACAAAAGGAAGCCAATGTGAGCATTACAAAACTAATGCCTGTATAAGGTAAAACTGCCTGAAAAAACTGCGCCGGTGTGAATCCATAAGTAGAATACAAAAACAAATTCTGAGGATTGCCAACTGGTGTTGCCATGCTTCCAAGATTCGCCGCAATCGTCTGCAAAACTACCACAGGTGCGGTAAGCTTTTGTTGACCGGAATGCTCCAATACCAAAAGCGCAAACGGTACAAACGTTATGAGTGCCACGTCGTTTGTCACCAACATCGATACAAAAAACGGCAACATAACAAGCGTGAACACCAAAAGTTTTACCGGGCGTTTGCCCGACAGAAGTTTACGCGCCAAAAGTTCAAAAAGGCCGCATTTCTGCAAACCTGCCACCACTGCCATCAAACAAAACAAAAGTGCTAAAACCCGAAAATCAATGGCCTCTATGTATGCAGCTCCCGGCGGCTGTGCCGGAATAGACAACAGCATACAAATGGCCGCACACACCAAAACAGGTTCTTTTTTCCAAAAGGATTTAATTTTTTCCAAAATGACGCCGCCTTCCCCATTTTCCTACCCATTATAAAAGTTTTGATGCCCGGGACAAGACATACACAATAAAAAAGCACCCGTTTAAAACGGGTGCTTTGAGCGTTCTTAATTACTCGTTGATCTTGGAAACGACGCCAGAACCAACCGTACGGCCACCCTCACGGATAGCGAAACGCAGACCTTCCTCGATAGCGATCGGGGTGATCAGCTCAACGTCCATCTCAACGTTATCGCCAGGCATGCACATCTCAACGC
>NZ_CAUWGY010000059.1:0-13816 GCF_963558415.1 uncultured Ruthenibacterium sp.
CTTCCGGTACGTCTGACGAGACCCCGGCGGACGGCTCCATCACCTTGACGGTGTCCATGCCTCTGGGCCAGTGGACCGACAACTTTGACACTCTGATCGAGTCTTATATGGCGGACCACCCGGAGATCGCAGCCATTGACGCAACGTTCCCCAGCTCCGACAAGTATCAGGACCTTTTGAAATCCGCTTTGAGCGCAGGCGAGTTGCCTGACATCATCATCTCCGTCTCCTATGGTCTGCGCAACCAGGATTGGTTCCAGTATTGCGTTGACCTGAGCACCGATTGCCCCGCTTATGATCTTCTGACCGACGACCAGAAAGCTCTGGGCACCGCTGATCAGGGCATGATCATCATGCCGATCTACGTAGAAGGCACTGGCATTCTGTACAACATGCGCCTTCTGGAAGAGGCTGGCTGGGATCACACCCCGCAAACCCGTGACGAGCTGGCTCAACTGTGCGCAGATCTGACTGCTGCGGGCATCAAGCCCTTCATGCATCAGTGGTCTGAGACCTACCTGAACCTGTTCAACTGGGTAGGCACCACTTGGCTGGGCAACAAGGACAACCAGATGGAGTTCCTTGAGAAAATGCTGGCTGGCGAAGACATGGATCTTGCGAACGACAAAGAGTGGAACGACTTCATGGACACTTATGAGATCCTGATCGAGTATGCGCAGGAAGGCGCTATCGCTACCGATAAGTGGACCTGCCGCAACGCGTTCTTCCTGGAAGAGTGCGCAATGCTCGTGGGCGAGGGCTCCTGGGAGACCCCGAACATCGAGAGCACCAACCCCGCTCTGCTGGACTATGTGAAACAGGACGTTCTGCCCTGCTCCAACGAGGCCGGCACCAACAAGCTGCAGACTCAGGCCATCACCGCCAGCGTCACCGACAGCGGCGATCCTGCCCGCATCAAGGCTGCGAAGGACTTTTTGTCCTACATTGTGTCCTCTGAGGACGCTCGCATCTGGCACCAGGAGAAGATGGGCTCCCCGACAGCCATCACCTCTCTGGAAGTTTCCGAGAACCTGCCCGCAATCGCTCAGGACGTTATGAACCTGATGGCCGAGGGCAAGAATGCTGAGTCTCTGTACACCTACATGCCTTCTGTTCTGCAGACTGACCTTGAGAAAATCTGGGCCGAGTTCGTGGGCCAGCAGATCACCCGCGACGAGTTCACCGAACAGTATCAGCAGATCTTTAAGGACTATGCCGACGGCAAGTACAACTGATTGACTGATTTACGTTAAAAAAGGCGGCAGTGCGTCCGCGCTGCCGCCTTTCACTATGCTTTGGGAGGATGTATCCATGAACGTTTATCTGTATTACGACGCAAGCCACGTTCGCGATTACAACGAAGCGGGCGTCGACGTCATCGAATTGCTGCCTGGTACGCACGACGAAGTGCGCGCGTTCAAATATTTCATGAAAGCGGGCAGCGTGCTGACACCGGAACTGTATGCAGACCGTGCAGTTCTGTACCTGTTTGACGGAACCAAAGGCGCGGGCATTCTGAAAGACGGCGAGGCCGTTCGCAAACTGGACACCGTGTGCTTCTATGCGCCGGACTATGACCGTATGCCCTACACCATTCAGGCTGTGAATGACATGGAGTTCATCATGGTCACAGCCAACATGGACTCTCACGACTGGGAGCGCGCAGAGGACACCCGTCTGCACCTGCCCTTCTTCCGCACAGAGGCGCAGTGCGACCGTTATGACCAAAACTGCAAGACCCCGGGCACCATTTCCCGCACCGTATTGTTCGGCGAGTTTGACCGTCTGAGCCGCCTGACCATGGGCATCTGCGAAGGCGGAAACTGCGGCGGCACCGTGGAGAAAGGCCATCCGGAAGTTCATCAGTGGAACTATGCGCTGCATGACGCAGACTATCAGATGACCGTAGGCAGCGGCAAAGAAGCTCGTACTTACGACCGCAAAGCGGGCGACTGGGACTTCATTCCTGCCGGACCGGACCACACTCTGTACGCGGGCAGCGGCAAAAAAGTGCACTACGTATGGGTGGAATTCAACACCACCAAACGGGGCAAATAAGAAGGAGGAGCAAGACCATGAGTTATCCCTATGTGTGCAGCGCCGATGTGGCTAAGAACTACGACGCAAAGGGCGTGTCCATTATGGAGATGCCCCTTGACCGGGACTTCGCTGACATCCAGCGCTGGGGCATTCATTTTTATCGCTACAACCTGAAAGCCGGCAGCACCGTGCGTCCCGAGCTGAAGGCAGACAGCATTGTTCTTTTGATGTTCAACGGCAAACGTGCCTATGTGTCCTGCGGAGACGAAGTGTTCCACGTGGACGAGCCCTCGTTCTTCATCCCGGACTACGACAAACAGAGCTACACCGTAGGCGCCGTGGAAGACGCAGAGTTCATCATGGGCGTGTTCAAAATGAACGATTGGGACGAGGATCTGTATTCTCGTTGGCACAAACACCTGCCCTTCTTCCGCAAATACACCGACTGCGTGCAGTATGACCAGTCCTGCAAGAAACCCGGCACTCGGTCCTGGACCGTACTGCAGGGCATGCAGCTTGGCCATGTGACCGTGGGCGTGGTACACGCCATCGGCGCCGGCACCGACGAGAAGGGCCATCCCGAAGTTCATCAGTGGAACTACTGCCTGGGCGATTCCGACTTTGATCTGGACGTGGAAGGCGAGTGCGCTCCCCAGAAACCGGGCGACTTCTCCTTTGTCTATGCAGGCAAAGACCACAAACTGCTTGCCAAAGAAGGCAAAGAAGTGTTCTATGTGTGGGTAGAATATTATGTGGACGAAGACCTCACCGAGTACGATTATTCCAGCACTCACAACGAGACTGTGAAAGAGGCCTATTATCGTCTGCATCCGGAAAAAGCGTAAGCTGGAGTATTTTTCAAGGGGCCGCAACCGCCTGTGGGCGGAGCGGCCCCTTGTCTTTGTGATTTTGGAGAGGAGGCACAGTGTATGTCCCAAAGGGGCAACATCGATATGACCAGCGGCGGTATTTGCGGCCGCATTCTGCGCTTTTCCGCACCGCTGGCCGCCGGCAACCTGTTTCAGCAGGTCTATTCTCTCACGGACGCGGCCATCGTGGGCAGGTGCGTGGGCGTGGACGCGCTGGCCGCCATCGGCTGTACCAGTTGGCTGCAATGGCTGGTGTTCGCCGTGTGCCGGGACGGTGCCAATGCTTTGTGCATCGCCGCGTCCCAGCGGGTAGGCGCCCGTGACGCAGACGGCCTGCGCCGCATCACCGCCCACGGCACGGTGCTGGGGGGCGTGCTGGCGCTGTGCATCCTGGCGCCCATTTTATTGTTTTTGAATCCCATCTTGCAGTTTTTCAACGTCCCGGACAACATTTACGCCGACGCCAAAATCTATTTGACGGTGCTGGCCGTCAGCGTGCCGCTCATCGTCATCTACGACGCGGCGGCCGCGCTGCTGCAAGCCGCCGGCGACAGCCGGTGTACGTTTTACGCCATGCTGTGCTCCACGGTCACCAACATCAGCCTGGACCTTTTGTTTGTGGCGGTGTTCCGCTGGGGCGTGCTGGGCGCGGCGCTGGCCACGGCCCTGGCCCAATTGGTGAGCGCGCTCATCGCGCTTGTCACGCTATTGCGGCGGGACGCCTTCACCATGGAGCGCCGTTTCTGGCGTCCGGACCGTGAAATTCTGCGGGAATTGGTGCGTTTGTGGCTGCCCATGTTCTGGAACTCGGTCATCATCGCCGCCGGCGGCATGGTGGTCCAAAAACAAATCAATACCCGCGGCGCGGCGTTTTCGGGCGGCATTTCCGCCGGGGTCAAGCTGTTCAATCTCATCGAGGCGGTCATTATGGGCATCCAGTCCGGCACGTGCATTTTCATCGGCCAAAACCTGGGCGCACGGCAAATTCGCCGGGCGCGCACGGGCCTTGTGCGCATCACCGGCGTGGCGGAGATTTTGTCCGCGGTGATGATTTTGTGCGTGTGGCTGTGGGGCGACCGGCTTTTGAGCGTGTTGATGTGGTCTCAGGACCCGGCCACTGCTCAGCAGGCGCTGAAAACCGCTTGGGATTCCATTCGCGTTTTGTCTCTGGGCGTTTTGATCATGACGCCCATGTATCTGCACCGGGGCGCTGTGCAGACCTTGGGGTATACCATCTACTCCATGATCGCCGGCTGCTTGCAGATGGTGGTCCGCATTCTGACCATCCGGTTTGCACCGCCGGTGCTGGGGGATTTGGGCTATTATCTGCCCGACGTGGCAGCTTGGGCCGTGTCTCTGGTGGTGGTGTTCGCCGCCTATCAGTACCATATCCGCAAACTTTCCGCTAAGGAAAAGCAGCCTGCCTGAGCGCTGTGTGCCGCCCGGCAGGGCGCGGTGGATTGCAAAGAGAAATCAAAAAAAGGGAGGCGTTTGCCTCCCTTTTTTCTATGCGAAATAGCGTTATTTTTTCACCGGTGTGATGCTCGAAATGAAATCTTCCATCGCCTGCCCCCAGCGTTCGGTATCGTATAGAGACTGGAAGACGTAAGTGCGTTCCGCGTCCACAAAAATCATGAAGCACTCAAAGTCGAGTCCATACAGATTTTCCACGCCGTAGTTGATCCGTATATACGGGCACTCGCCGAAGGAGCCGGAGTCCGTGGAAATCCACGACACATTGTCGCCGAAAGCGGTACCTTCCAGCACTTCCCTCCACTCTTCCTGAGACTTGGTGCAATAGTACTCCACGGCGCCGGTTTTTTCCAGCAGCTTCACCTGAAAGGAACAGCCGTCCTCAGACGTATAGTTTTGTGTGTCATTGGTTGAGGACGAATCGAGCTCAAAGCCCTCGGGCACTTCGAATTGAAGCGTGTAACGCGCAAATTCGGGCGTGCGGACAAGAAAAAAGCCGCAAGCCGACAGACTCAGTGCCAATAACCCCGTACACAGTACAGCAAGGATGCGTTTCATCACAAGCCTCCTTCTCAAGACTCCTGTTGCCCCTGGCGCCAAGTGCGATACGCAAGAGGCGTCATAGATACCGCCTTTTTGAATTGTTTTGTAAAATATCCCTCGTCCTGGAAGCCCACTTCCGTGGCAATTTGCTGGATTTGCAGATCTGAGCTGACCAGCAGCTCCTTGGCGTGCTTGATGCGCACGTCCGTCAAATAGGTGACCATGCCCACACCGAACGTCTCTTTGAACTTGCGGCTCAGATAGTCCTTGTTGATGTGGAACAGTTGGGAATACGCCCGCTGGTCAAAGGGGCGCTGGTAGTTCAGTTCCAGATAGTCGGCCACTTCGTACATGCGGTCGCTGTTCTGGCGGGCGGCGCGAATCTCCCGGCACACCTGAACCAGCGCGCGGCAGAAGTACGCGCCCAGCCGGCCACGCACGTCGGGTCCGGGCGCAAGGTCGGGTCCGCCGGGCAGATCGGTGTGGGAAAACGACGGATAGCGGTCGTAAAAATAGCCGATCCAGTGGCGGTACAGCCGGTCAAAGTACATCCACAGTTCCTTGACGAGACCGGGCGTCAGGTTCTGTCCTTCCAAAGCAAGGTCCAGCCACCGCTCCACAGCCGGGTCAATGGCGGACGTGTCCCCGATGAGCAGGGCCGACAGCACCTGGTTTTCGGTCTGGATGTCCATGTGCAGATGCCCGGCGACGCGGCCGGATTCAAAGCGGGCCAGCCCTTCGGAGCCGGGTGCTCCGTTGGCAAACGCTTGGCGCGCCTGTTCAAAGGCGTCGCTCACACGGGCCGGAAAGGAGAGGTATTCGCTGCAACCCCAGAACATGCCCCGGCCCGGCGCAATGCTCTCCAGTTCCCGCACCGCCATGCGCTGGGCGTCGGCAAACTGGCCGTACAAAAGCATCACCAGTTGGTTGCGGTGCAAAATCGCGCCGCAGTTGCGCTGTTCCAGCCAGTCGGTCATCCGCGCGACCGCCTCCTGGATGCGCAGCGCCAAATGGCCGTCCCGGCTGGGCCAGAAAAACAAATCGCACACCAGCACCATGCACTGGGTGGCCTGGGCAATGGCCGGGTCCGCCCGGCGCAGCTCCGCGCACGCAGGCTGTGCGTTGCCGCCCCGCACCAGTTCGTCCAACAGCGTCTGGCGCTGGCGGCGGGCCAGTTCCCGCAGCTTTTCGCCGCTCTGATGGGCCTGCAAGGTGCGCTGCTCGCCGTCCCGCACCGCGGTCACCGCCTTGCGCAGCGCAGCCGTCAGCTTTTCCGGCTCCAAAGGCTTGAGCAGATAGTCGATGCATCCGTACACGAACATGCCGCGCACAGAGTCAAAATCGCTGTGCCCGGAGATGGAAATGATTTTGGTCTTGGGGGATTGACGGGCCAAAAACGCCGCCAGATCCATGCCCCGTTCCTCTCCGATCATCACGTCCAGAATGGCCACTTCGGGTTTGTGCTCCAAAATCAACTGGCGGGCCAAAGTCAGATTGTCCGCCACCAGCACTTGGTCAATGCCCAGCTCTTGCCAGGGCGCAAGCAGGCGCACCGCCTCGATCACGTGCTCTTCATCGTCTACAATCAGCGCTTTCATGGATTCGCCTCCTTGGCAGGTGGGTTGGGTGTCTGAAAGGGCAGTTCCAGCTCCACGGTGGTCCCGCCCATGGAATTGGCACAAAGGTCCAGGCTGCACCCGGTCCCAAAGTTTAAAAACAAACGCAGCAGCACGTTTTCCATCCCGATGGACGCCGTGCCGTTCTCATCCCGGCTGAACAATTCCGGCAGCGAAACGCCGGGCCCTTCCGGCCGTGCAGCGTCCTGCGCAAACACCTGGCGCAGCCGCTGGCTGCGGGCGCGCATCTGCCGCACCCGGGCAAGGTCCACCGAGCGGCCGTTGTCCGCCACGCTCAAATGCAGCATTCCGTTGGAAATGCGGGCCGTGATGTGCAAAATGCTGCCGGGCTTTTTCAATACGTTGCCGTGCAAAATGGAGTTTTCCACCAAAGGCTGCAGCGTCATCCGGGGCACGCCGCACTCCTCGGCCTCCGGCTCAATGGAAAACTGTACTTCTCCTTTGTTTTTAAAGCGCATCTGCTGCAAGGCAATGTACCGCTCCACGTATTGGGCCTCTTCGCGCAGGCTCACCACCGCCGGCTCCAAAATCATGGCGTAGTGCAGCATCTGCCCAAAAGAGGACAAAAGCCGGTACTGGTCCAAATCCTGCCGCTTGAGGGCGTTGGTGGCAAAGCATTGCAGCGTGTTGTAAATAAAGTGCGGGTTGATTTGGGCCTGCAGCATTTTCAAAGTGCTGCGGGTGTAGGCAAGTTCCAGTTCGTACTTTTGCAAAATGTAGTCCTGGATGGTGGACAGCATGGACTCAAACGAGTCCATCAGCATGCCCAGCTCGTCGTTTTCAGGGTAGTCCACGCACTGGGACAAAGGCTGAACTTCGCGCCAGCGCTGGTCCTTGACGCTGGCGTGCATGTAGTCGGTCAGTTTGCGCAGCGGCCGCGTGTAGCGCAGCACCTGCATGGTGTTGATGACCACCACCACGCCCAGTCCGCACAAAAACAAAGCCAAAAGCACAAAGAGCTGAATGAAGTTGGTGCTGTAAATTTTGCTCAAAGGCACGGTCTTGACGATTTTCCAGTTAAGATAATCCGACTCCATGCGCCGCTGTAAAATGAGCTGCCCGTCGGTGACCCGGTGTTCTTCGTCGCCCATTTCAATGGCGCCGGGACACACGTTGGACAGATTCCCAAACAATACCGTCGGGTCCGAAGCAGCCAGAATGTTTCCCTCGTCGTCCACGATGTACATGTGCTCGTCTTCTTCGTACACCATCTGACAGTTCTGGTTCAGAAAGTCGATGGGGAAGTCGATGGCCACCAGCGCAATGACCCGGTCGCCCTGGGGCAGGTTGTACACCGGGAACCAGATGGTGAACACCAGTTCCTCCTCGGGGGGCTTGATGGGCGCGTCAAAGCGGATGACGTGTCCGTAGTTGCCCATGGTGTGGGTGGGCTGGATGTAAATGCTGTCCCAGGACGAAAAGGACGGCAGGTCCTCGTGGCTGAGCGTCAGCTCAGCGGCCGAAGTCTGCATGTACTTTGCAAGATACAGAAAGGAGGTGTTGCGCACCATCGAGGCCAAAAACACCTGTTCCGAGCCGCTGGCCGCGTAGTGCACGGTCTGAAGATAGCGGTAGATTTGGTCGGTCTCGTCCACAGAGAGGCTCTGCCCGTCGCTCTGGGACAAAAGGGACACCACCTCGTGGTCGGCGTAGATGCTGCGGGCGGAGGAGATGCAGTTGTCGATGTAGTAGTCGATGTTCTGCACCGACACCGCCACGGCGCTGTCGGTCTGCTGCACAAACTTTTCGATGGAGCTACTGCGCATGGAAAAGAAAAAGTACACGCAGAACAGCGTCAGCGACAATACCACCGACACCACCAGCACGGAAATCAGCTTCCGGCCGATGCCCCGGTAGGGACGTTCGCGGCGTACCTTTTTCATGGCGCTCCCTCCTTTTTGTCTTTTATTATAGTATGTTTGTTCCAATCTGGCAACGGTGAGCGCGTTGACACACCAGCGCAAACGTGATAGGGTTATTTTGAAAAGAAAATCGCGAAAAGGAGAGGATTTTTCATGCAGGACCCCTTTGTGCAGGTGCGCGCCGAAGCCCGGGAGCTGGTCGCGCAGATGACGCTGGAAGAGAAGGCCGGGCTGTGCTCGGGAAAGGACTTCTGGACCACCCGCGGAGTGGAGCGGCTGGGCCTTGCGCCCATTATGGTCACAGACGGTCCCCATGGCCTTCGCAAACAGGCGGGCGCCGCAGACCACATGGGCCTGAACGAATCGGTTCCCTCCACTTGTTTTCCGCCGGCGTGTGCCACGGCGTGCAGTTTTGATGCGTCCCTGGCCGAAGAGCTGGGCCGCGCCATGGGCGAGGAGTGCCGCCAGGAACAGGTGGCCGTGCTTTTGGGCCCGGCGGCCAACATCAAGCGCAGTCCGTTGTGCGGGCGCAACTTTGAATATTTTTCCGAGGACCCGCTGGTCTCCGGGCGCACCGCCGCAGGCATGATTCAAGGCGTGCAGAGCCAGGGCGTGGGCACCAGCCTCAAGCATTATCTGGCCAACAACCAGGAAAAAGCCCGCCTTACCTCCAATTCGGTCATCGACGAGCGCGCTCTGCGCGAGATTTATCTGGCCGGGTTCGAACTGGCGGTCAAAAAGGCCCAGCCCTGGACCATCATGTGCTCGTACAATCAAATCAACGGGGAGTACGCCTCAGACAACCGCCGGCTGATGACCGACGTGCCCCGTGGCGAGTGGGATTATCAGGGGGTCATCCTCACGGATTGGGGCGCCATGAACGACCGGGTGCGCGCCATTCAGGCGGGCCTGGATTTGGAGATGCCCGGCCCCTGTGAAGAAAATCAGAAACTAATTTTGCAGGCCGTGGCCGACGGCCGCCTTCGCGAGGAAGATTTAGACATCTGCGCCCGGCGCATGGCCGCGCTGCTGCTGGCCAGTGCCCGGCGCCAGCCCATGCAGTATGACGCAAACGCTCACAACGAGCTGGCCCGCCGGGCCGCCCGGGAGAGCGCGGTGCTCTTGAAAAAGGGCGCGTCGCTGCCCTTGGCAAAGACCGCGCGCCTTGCGGTGGTGGGCGAGTTTGCACGCACGCCCCGGTACCAGGGCGCGGGCTCCAGCAAGATACGGCCCCACAAGGTCACCAGTCTGTGCCAGGCGCTGGATGGGCGCGGCACCGATTATACCTTCTGCGCGGGCTACGACCCCGAACAGGACGCCGCCGACCCGGCCCTCATCGAAGAGGCCGTGAACGCCGCCCAAAAGGCGGACGTGGTTGTGGCCTGCGTGGGCCTGCCCGACCGGTACGAGAGCGAGGGCTTTGACCGCACCAGCCTGGCCATGCCCGCGGGCCAGAACGCGCTGGTGGATGCTCTGGCCGCCACCGGAAAACCCGTGGTCGTGGTGCTGAGCTGCGGCGGCGCACTGGAGCTGCCCTGGCGCGAGCGCGTGGACAGCATCCTTCTGTTGTACCTCACAGGCCAGAACGGCGGCGAGGCCGCCGCGGACCTTTTGTTCGCAGACGCAACCCCCTGCGGCAAATTGGCCGAGACCTGGCCTTTGTCGCTGGCCGATTGCCCCTGCGGGGAAAACTTCGGCCACGGCGGCAACGTGGAGTACCGGGAGAGCATTTACGTGGGCTATCGGTATTATGACAAAGCGGGGTTGGACGTGGCGTATCCCTTTGGCCACGGCGAATCCTACACAGAGTTTTCCTATTCGGATATGCGCGCCGAACCCTTGCCCGACGGCACCGTGAAAGTGCAGTGTACCGTGGAAAACGTGGGCAGTTTCGCCGGTGCCGAGGTGGTGCAATTGTACGTGAGCGCGCAAGAGACCGCGGCCTTCCGGCCGGCGCAGGAGCTGCGGGACTACGCGAAAAAATGCCTTGCCCCGGGCGAGCGCTGGCAGGTGCAGTTCCATCTGCCGCGCCGGGCGTTTGCGTTCTACGACGCTGCAAAGGCCGACTGGTTTGTGGAACAGGGCACTTACGAGATTCGGCTGGGTTCGTCCAGCCGGGACATCCGGCTCACCTGCCCTGTGACCGTGCCCGGCGAGCCGGCCCGGCCCGACCAGGATAAGCGCGCCGCGGCCCCGGATTATTACGGCGCCCTCAAGGGCCTTGCGCACGTGGACCGGGCCCAGTTCGAGGCGGTTTTGGGCCATCCGGTGCCCGCCTGGCCGCCCGTGCGGCCCTTCACCCGCAATTCCACGCTGAGCCAGATTTGTTGCTGCGCTCTGGGCCGCAAGGTCTATGCCGAAGTGCGCCAAAACCTTTCCAAAATGACCGGCGACACAGGCGATTTGGCCGTGCTTTTGAACGCCATGATGGAGGATATGCCCCTGCGCCAGTGCGCCATGATGGGCAGCCACTTCCCCCAGGGCCTGGATGCCCTTCTGGACGAGTTGAACGCCCAGCCCACCGAAGAGTAAAAGAAAAGCGCCTTCCCTCGGGGAAGGCGCTTTTTTCAATTCTCCATCATGATGTCCAAAATTTCCCGGTCTGTGGCTTCCATGCCGTCTTTCGCCATGCGGCAGAAGCTGTCGATGGTCTCCTCGTAGCAGTCCTTCACAAGACCCTCGCCGGGGCGGAACACATGGCCGCGCTTGGCCATTTCGTAGCCCATCAGGCCGGCCTCCACCGAGCTGGCGATTTTCGCCGCACAGGAGGACTTGGCTCCGTCGCACACAATGCCGCCCACGTTGGCCTGGGTGTTGGTGATGATCATGCCCAGCATGTCCGCCTCGGCCCCCTGCAAAAAGGCGATGCCGCACACAGCGGCGGTGGCCGCGCTGACCGCACCGCAGAACGCCGACAGCCGGCCCACTTTGTACTTTTGCATCACGGCCACCAGGTTGGACACCACCAGCGCCCGGCACAGCTCTTCGTGGCTGCTGCCCAGCGCCCGGGCGTACTCCATCACCGGCACCGATACGGTGATGCCCTGATTGCCGCTGCCGGAGTTGATGACCACAGGCATTTCGCAGCCGTTCATCCGGGCGTCGGAGCCGGCGGCGGCCGCGGCCCGGGCGCGCACGTTCACGCCGTCGCCGTACACTTCCAGCAAGGTGGGGCCCACGGCCTCGCCCCAGCGGTGGGTCAGTCCCTCCCGGGCAATGGCGCCGTTGTATTCGATTTGCCGGTCAAGAATCGGCAAAAGGGGCGCAAGTTCGCAGGTGCGGGCGTACTCCACAATTTTTTCCAGTCCCAGACAGTGCCGGTCGGTGCCGCCCTCGGCCACGTCCTCGGCCCGGTGCGGCACGTCGTAGATGGTTTGCCCGTTGCGCTCGGCGTGCACGATGTGGTTGTGCTCGTGCAAAATCTCCACCAGCGCCGTGTCCTCGCCTGCGCTGCACACAAGGCGGATGTGGAGCTTGGCCGGCGTGTCCAAAAGGCGCACTTTGCAAATGTTTTTGGCCAAAAGCTCCTTGGTGCGTTCCACGTGCTGCTCGGTCACGCCCGCCAGCACTTCCAGTTCCCGGTCGGCGTCGCCGCCCACCGCGCCCAGGATGGCGGCAGCCTCCATGCCACGCAAATCTTGCGTCATGGGCACCACCACGGCCCGGGCGTTCTTGATCAGATTGCCGCTGCATGCCACCTCGATGGCCTCGGGTTCGGCGCCCAAAATCTGCCGGGCCCGGGCGGCGGCAAAAGCGATGGCAATGGGTTCGGTGCAGCCCAGCGCCACCAAAAGTTCTTCGTGCAGGATGGCCTCATACCGGCGCGCATCCTCGCAGGTCAGTTTCATAGCTGTGCCCTCCTCAAAAATAAGAAAAACGGACGGCCCCTGTGAAGAAAGGAACCGCCCGCTGTAAGGGTGGTGGGATCTCAGGGACTCGAACCCTGGACCATCCGGTTATGAGCCGGAAGCTCTAACCAACTGCGCTAAGATCCCACGGCAAACCCTATTATACGATAAAACCGGCGGAAAGGGAAGAAGAAAAAACGCGAAAAGGCAAAAAACATTACTTGCCGTTGTTTGGCAGCAACGTTTTGCGCCGAATCAGGAACAAAGTCAGCGTGGTAAAACTGGCCAAGATGTCTGCAATGGGTTCGGCAATGTAAATGCCCATCACGGTGCCCATGATCCGCGGCAGGATGATGGCCAGAGGGATCAGCAAAATGATTTTGCGCAAAAGAGCCAGGAACAAGGTGGTCTTTGCCTGGCCCAGAGACATAAAGGTCACCTGGCAGGCCATCTGCGCGCCGAAGGCCCAAATCCCCGCAAAGAACACGGGCATGGTCTTTTTGACAAGCTCGATCAGCGCCGGCTCGCTTGTGAACATGCGGGCGGGCACGCCCGGCAGCAGAACAAGGAACAGGCAGCACGCCACGGTGAAAATCAGGCAGATTTTCAAAAGCAGGCGGAACGTTTGGCGCACCCGGTCGTAGTTTTTGGCGCCGTAGTTGTAGCTCATAATGGGCTGAGCGCCCTGCGTGATGCCGTTCACGGGCATGACCAGCATCTGCATGATGCTCTGCATAATGGTCATGCTGCCCACGTACAAATCGCCGCCGAACGTCTGCAACCCGGTGTTCAAAACAATGTTCACAAGGCTCTCGGTGCTCTGCATGATGAAGGGCGCAATGCCCAGCGAGGCAATGCGTCCGATGATGCGGCCGTTTGGACGCATGTTGGAAATTTTGACGCGGATCACACTGCGCTTTGAGCACAAAAAGCTCAGCACCCACAAGGCGCTGACTGCCTGGCTCAGCACGGTGGCCAGCGCCGCGCCGCGCACGCCCATGCCCAGTACAAAGATGAAAATCGGGTCCAGTACGATGTTCAAAACAGCGCCGATCAAAACGCTGAGCATGGCGGTGGTGGCGTTGCCCTGGGCGCTGATAAAGGCGTTGAGCCCCAGCGCCAGTTGCACGAACACCGTGCCCAAAAGGTAGATGGAGATGTAGTCCAGCGCGTATCCGATGATGTTGTCCGACGCGCCGAAAGCGTACAGAATGGGCTCTTTAAAAGCGCCGAATACGCCTGTCAGCACCGCCGCGATGACCAAGAGCATGGTCAGCGAGTTGCCCAGAATGCGCTCGGCTCCGGCCCGGTCGCCGGCGCCCAGTTGGATGGAGGCCAAAGGCGCAGCGCCCATGCCTGCAAAGGCCGCAAACGCAGATACCAAAAGCAAAATCGGAAAGGTCACGCCCACTCCGGTCAGAGCCATGGCGCCGATCTCAGGGATGTTGCCGATGTAAATGCGGTCCACAATGTTGTACAGCATGTTGATGATCTGGGCCGCCACGCTGGGCAGGGCCAGTTTGGCCAAAAGCTTGCCCACGGGC
>NZ_CAUWGY010000060.1:0-13433 GCF_963558415.1 uncultured Ruthenibacterium sp.
TGCAGGATGTGATCCCCGTCCGCCGTATCTGGCAGGACGGCATTTTTTTGACCGGGAACAAGTTTTCCAAAAGCTACCGTTTTTCGGATATTAACTATCTGGTAGCCAGCCGGGAGGATAAAGAGAGTATGTTCCTGATTTATTCGGAGCTGCTCAATTCCCTGGATTCCGGTGCGGTGACGAAAATCACCATCAACAACCGGCGCATGAACAAGGCGAATTTTGAACAATCCATCCTCATGCCTATGGAGGAGGACTTCCGGGACGAGTACCGCAGGGAATACAATCAAATGCTGCTGGACAAGGCAACCGGAGCCAATGGGATCACCCAGGAGAAATATATCACCATTTCTGTGGTGAAAAAAGACATTGAAGAAGCCCGCGCCTATTTCTCCCGCGTAGGTGCAGATCTGATTTCCCACTTTGCGGCCCTGGGGTCCAAATGCGTAGAACTGGATGATTCAGAACGCCTGCGCATCCTGCATGATTTCTACCGCCAGGGCGAGGAGGCGGAGTTCCATTTTGACCTGCCTGCTATGGCGAAACGGGGTCACGATTTCAAGGACTATATCTGCCCGGACAGCATTGTGAAAAACAGCGATTCTCTCAAACTGGGGGATAAGTTCTGCCGGGTGCTGTTCCTTAAGGACTACGCCAGTTATATCAAGGACAATATGGTGACGGAGCTTACCGATTTTAATCGCAACCTGATGTTGTCCATTGATGTGGTTCCCGTTCCTACGGACGAGGCGGTTCGGGAAGTGGAAAACCGTCTGCTGGGTGTGGAAACCAACATCACCAACTGGCAGCGCCGTCAGAATGCCAACAACAACTTTTCGGCGGTAGTGCCCTATGACATGGAACAGCAGCGCAAAGAAAGCAAGGAATTTCTGGACGACCTTACCACCCGCGACCAGCGGATGATGTTTGCTGTCATCACCATGGCCATCACCGCCGACACCAAGGAGCAGCTCGACAGTGATACAGAAGCGGTGCTTTCGGTGGCAAGAAAGCATATGTGCCAGCTTGCGGTGCTCAAATTTCAGCAGCTTGACGGCCTCAATACAGCCTTGCCCATCGGAGCGCGCAAGATCAATGCGTTCCGTACCCTTACTACCGAAAGTCTGGCGGTGTTCATTCCGTTTAAGGTACAGGAAATCCAGGATAAGGGCGGCATTTACTTTGGGGAGAACGCTATTTCCCACAACCTCATCATGTGCAACAAGGCGAATCTCTTGAACCAGTCGGCCTTTTATCTGGGCGTTCCCGGTGCCGGAAAATCTTTTGCAGTGAAAGAGCTGATCGCCTTTCTCATGCTCCACCCGGATTATGCCAATGACGAGGTCCTGATTTGTGATCCAGAGGGGGAATTTGGCGCACTGGTGAAAGCCCTGGGGCGGGAAAAGGCTACGGTGGCCCATCTGGTGGCAGGCGGCAAAGACCGTCTTAACGCCATGTATATGGTAGAGGGCTACGGCGAACAGAACCCTATTGTAGAGAAGTCGCAGTTTGTTATGTCCCTGATTGAGCAGATCGACAAGCGCGGCGTGGGGCCGCAGCACAAGTCCATCATTGACCGCTGCACTGCCATGGTGTACCCGGAGGCGGAACAGGCCGGGCGGGACGCCACTCTGTGTGACCTGCGCAATAAGCTGCTGGAACAGCCAGAGGAAAAGGCCAAAGAGATTGCGCTTTCCCTGGAACTTTACACCACTGGTTCCCTGGACATCTTTGGGCGTGACAGCACGGTGGATTTGAGCAAACCGTATGTGGTCTTTGACATCCACGGCCTGGGCGAGCAGTTAAAGCCTGCCGGTTCTCTGGTCATTACCGATACGATTTTGAACCGTGTGACCCTCAACTGGAAACGCGGTAAGCGCACCCATGTGGTGATCGACGAGTTCCATGTCATGTTTGAAAATGAGCAGAGTGGTATTTTCTTCAACTCCGCATGGCGTCAGTTCAGAAAGCGCGGCGCTTACCCTACCGCTATCACCCAGAATGTCGAGTATCTGTTGGATTCCGTCCAGGCCAGCACCATGCTCAGTAACTCCGAGTTTATCGTCATGCTGAACCAGGCGGCTTCCGACCGGGAAAAACTCTCAAAGCTCCTCAATATCTCCAAGGAGCAGATGAGCTATGTTACCAATGCAGACGCTGGCTGCGGCCTCATTCGATACGGCAGCGCCCTGGTGCCCTTCGTCAACCGCTTCCCGCGCGACACAAAGCTGTATGCCCTGATGACCACCAAGCCCGGTGAGGGCGTGTTCGGCGGCGAGGAGGTTTTGGTATGAGCAGGCTCAATATCCGGTTTACGTCCGCAGAACACCGGGATTTCTTTTTGCGGATGATGAGCGAGGCACGGAAAAACGACTGCTATCACCAGTCTTTCTTTTATGTCATGGGGATAGCCCCGGAAACACGGGCCAACATCCGCCAGATGTTTGATTTCAAGCAGGACTGTATCAAACCGGAGGGTATGCACGGAGGCTGGCAGACCAGTGGCACCGTTCGGGTTTGCCGTCTTGCCTTTAACCTCTGGAACGGTTATACCGAACCGGAGCACAGCAACGCCTATTCCCCGGAGGATTTATTCTGCTGTGAGTTTGCCCCTTATCTGATGGAGGGGGTAAAGATCCGTTACCCGGAATATTGCCGGGATCTTGCGCCTGTCAAAAGACAGACCGAACAAGCGAGATAAATGTTCAGATGGGAGGAATACAAAATGGATGGATTGACCTATACGCTGGGGGAACTCCCCCAGATCAGGGAACTTCTCTCCGTGCTGGAGCAGAACAACCTTCAGCAGCAAAAAGAAGAAGTGCAGGCCCTGGTGGGATATATCGACAGCATGGAGGATAAACTGTCGCAGATGATGGACGAGATGAAGGAAATGCGCCTGGAAATGGGAAAACTTCACGACAAGGGAATCCGCGCGCAGTGCGCCCAGCTTGTAACGGCGGCAGAGGGAAAAATCCAGCAGGTAAAAGGTATGGTGTCCGTTACAAAAGCCAACCTTGTTTCCTCTGCGGGGCGCATGGTGCAGACCTTTCAGGAAAAGGGCCGGGCTGCTTTGCGCCATACAGTACAGGCTTTGCGTATCTCCTCTGTCCTCTCACGGATGGAACACGGGTTTTCTCATGCGAGCCAGGCGATGGAACATTGCGCCGGAAAGCTGGATGTGATCCGGGAGGAACTGCACCAGGCAGGAAGCCACATGAAAAGTGCCGGACGCACTCTTGCAGGAAAAGACGCACGGCAGGCTCAGGAATTGGAGGCCGATAAGGGCGCGCTTGCCAAGCTGCGGAATCTTTTCACATCCTGCGGCAAAACTTTTTCCGATATGGAACGCGGTGCAGGACAGTTGGCAGAAAAAGTAAGCGGTGAGAAATCTTCCGTAAAATCGGAGCTGCGCGGCCTGAGATCGTCCCATACTGAAAAGCACCGTCAGGCAACAAACAAGGAACAGGCACGATAAATACAGGAGGGTCAAAATGAATCATAAAGTGAAAACCAGATTGATGATCGCGGGGGCGGCCTTTTGCGCCGCCCTTTTCCTTTTCTCCGGGGCTATGCTTGCCCGTGAATATCTGGATCAAAAGCAGAGCGCACAAGCCTTTGAGGAAGTAGCGGGGCTGGTAAAGGAAGATGTGGAGCCGCCTGTGCAGGAGCCAGAAAACACCCCTGCCCCGGAAAATGTAACTGCGTTTGAAAAATATGCGGAGGTGTATGCCCAGAACAGCGACCTGGTGGGCTGGGTATCCATTTCAGGCACCCGGATTGATTATCCAATCATGCAGACAAAGGATAACCCCAACTTCTATCTGAAACACGCTTTTGATAAGTCATACAGCAGTTACGGGGTGCCTTATCTGCAGGAAAACTGTGACATCGGCATTTCCGACAATCTGGTATTGTATGGCCACCACATGAACAACGGCAGTATGTTCTCCGATTTGTGCAAGTACGAGAGCGAAGATTTTTATCGGGAGCATAAAACCATCTGCTTTGATACGCTGGACCATTTTGGTGAATACGAGGTGATCGCTGCTTTTAAGACGGTGGCCTACTCCGAGGATGGGTTCAAGTATTACCACTTTGTCAATGCAGAAAATCAGGCGGCTTTTGAGGAATATGTGGCGAAGTGTAAGGAACTGGCCCTCTATGACACAGGTGTAACAGCGAAATACGGCGATCAGCTCATTACCCTTTCTACCTGCGAATATTCCCGCACCAACGGACGGATGGTTGTGGTGGCAAAGCTGTTGGAGGAATAAGGGCGGCCCCGCCCATGGAAGGAGGTGAAGCCCATGGGGAAAGGAATTAAAACAAGAGTTGCCCAGAAAGGAATTAAGGCGATTGATAAAGCGGCGGTTGCTTCTGAACGGATGAAGGAGGCGTATATCCGCACCAAGGATAAGGCCGAGCATGGCCTATATGCCGAGGAAGGCTCTCCCGGTGAATATGCGTCCGACCGTGTTTCTTCCAATGTGGACAGCGCGGCCCATGAAGCGGTTTATCAATTTGATAAGCAGGGGCGCAAGGGTGTAAAGACCACAAAAGAAAACATTTCCAAGGTCAAGGAAAATCTTCAAAAGCGCAAGGCTGCAGCCGAACAGCCGAAAAAACAAGCAGAAAAACGGGCGGCGCAGCAGACCGGCCAGCGGGCTGGGCCGCATACGGTGGATCGTCTCTCAGAACCGGTGAAAACGGTTCGGCAGGAGCCTGGGACGGTTAAGACACTGGATCGGAGCCGGAAAAGCATTAAAACTGTGGACAGGAGCCGCAAGACCATCAAGCAGGCTTCTTCCACGGCCAAGGGAACTGTAAAAACTACAAGCAAATCCATTAAAACTGCGGAAAAGACGGCCAAAGCCAGTATCAAGACTACCCAGCAGGCGGCAAAAACTGCCCAGAGGACAGCCCAGGCTACGGCGAGGGCTGCCAGAGCTGCGGCCCATGCCGCCCGTACAGCAGCCAGGGCAGCCGCAACTGCCGCACGGGTTGCAGTGAAAGCCACCATCGCAGCGGTGAAAGCTATCATAGCTGCGACCAAGGCGTTGGTCGCGGCCATCGCTGCCGGGGGCTGGGTTGCCGTGCTGGTGATTGTGGTAATCTGTCTGATCGGCATGATTCTCGGTTCCTGCTTTGGAATCTTCTTCTCCGGCGAGGACTCCGGTACCGGGCAGACCATACGGACCGCTGTGCAGGAGGTCAATACTGAGTATGAGGAAAGGCTGGAAGAAACCAAAACTTCCCATACGCATGATGTGCTGGAGATGTCCGGGAGCCGGGCCGTTTGGAAGGAAGTGCTTGCGGTGTATGCCGTCAAGACCACTACGGACCCCAATAACGCTCAGGAAGTGGCTACGATGGATGATTCCAAGAAACAGCTTCTGAAAGATATTTTCTGGGAGATGAATGAAATATCGTTCCGCACAGAAAGCAAAACAGAGACGGTGATCGAGGAAACGGATGACGGAAACGGAAACATTGTGGAAACGGAAACTACCGTTACTCGCACCTATCTGTATATTACTATCAGCCACAAAACCGCCGAAGAAATGGCCGACCAGTATGGCTTTAACGAGGATCAGCGGGAACAGATGGCGGAGCTTCTGGCCGATGAGAATAATTCCCTTTGGTCCCAGGTACTCTATGGCATTACCGAAGGGGACGGCGAGATCGTTACTGTTGCGCTTTCACAGGTGGGAAATGTTGGCGGCGAACCATATTGGAGCTGGTACGGTTTTGGCAGCCGTGTGGAATGGTGCGCCTGCTTTGTGAGCTGGTGCGCCAATGAGTGCGGCTATATTGAAGCGGGTGTTATCCCGAAATTTGCAGGCTGTGTGCAGGGTTCCCAATGGTTCAAGGATCGGGGGCTTTGGCAGGACCGTAATTTTGAACCGTCTGCAGGTCAGATCATCTTCTTTGATTGGGAGGGTGATGGCGTAACCGACCATGTGGGAATTGTTGAGCGTGTGGAAAACGGAACGGTTTACACCGTTGAGGGCAATTCCGGTGACGCTTGCAGACAAAACAGTTATTCCATTGGCAGTAGCGTCATTTACGGTTACGGCTGCCCAGCTTATTAGCTCCCTCAAAAGAGAAACCCAGCCGTGTAATGCGGCTGGGTACATAAGGGTATAATAAAATTTATCATCGTGCAGTGGTTGATAGCCTGAAATTATGTAAATGTGACGTTCTATAGTCATTGTAATTTTTTCCATGTTGCATTATAATTAATTAACGGTGGGTCTTTGCGCCGGCCAAGACAAGCCGTATGGGATATTCCCGTGCGGTATTTTTATACAGTTTATAATTTGATTCTTATAAACGAGGTGAGTATATGTCCGACAACACACATGTTCCTGATAAACTTGAGGGATACATGCTACAGGTGCGTCATGCTCTTTATGAATTGATTTGCTTAGATGAACGCGTTGTCAGCGTTGAGGCTTATGAGGATGTAGCGGTTGAAAAAGAAGGACTTCTAATTGCTGAACAGACTAAAAGTGTGTTATCTAATAATAACCCTGTTACAGATAGAGCAGAAGTTTTTTGGAAAACAATTTACAACTGGTGCAATTATTTTACCCAGGGGCAATATCCCCCAAAAGTTGTCTTAAAATATATTGTTGTTTCATCTCATTCCATAAAGGCAGGAACTATCCCAAAATTATTTGCGGAAGCAAAAACTGAAACCGAAGCAAAGGAAGCATTGGAAAGCGCCAGAATAATTTTATTTGGTGATACTAAAAGCAAGGAAAAGCCCCGGCCCATTAGTAAAACTATAGAACCATATATTGAGTATTGTTTTGCGCCTAAGAATAAAGAAACAGTTATTAAAGTTATTTCTCTCATGGAAATTGATATTCATGAAGATACATACGACCAAGAGCTGTTCAATAAATTTAAGATGCAATCCATCCCTTTAGAGTATGCAACAGAACTTTTTGAATCTATGCTGGGCTGGGTAAGTGACCAGGTACATCAGCAAACCAAGCAGAATAAACCTGCATATATCTCATCAAAAGATTACAAGACTGCTTTGGATTCGCAGATCAGAAGCAGAGATCAAAAAATAATATTGAGTGCAGTTTCTGTTCAACCGGAAGCCAGTCAGACAACATCCGAAGTGGAGCGCCACGATACATATATCAAACAGCTTGAATTAATCGATGTGGATGAATCGGATATTTTTGAAGCTGCCAGTGACTTTCTAAGAACGAGATCGGAGAAAACAGCTTGGGCCAAAAAAGGACTTATCAACGGAGGTAGCTTTACTGATTATTATGATAGCCTAAAAAGGCTATGGAAAAATCAGAAACTACTTTCAAGTGTAGTTGTTAATGGTGACATTGAAAGAGGAAAATATTTGTATGCTCAGTGCTTAAGTTACGCAATAAGTCACCGACTCCTTGGGAGAGATGTTCCTAGCTTCTTTGGTAGTGGTTCGCTTCAGGCGTTAGCAAACGAACCGTCTGATCGACCTACCATAGGTTGGCATCCCCGGTATATTGAGCTGTTGAAAGGAGATGACAACGGTGACAAATAACATAGATCGTGAAATATATTATGTTCAAAATCCAGCTATTGGAGCTGCGGCTTTGTGGCAATTTATTTGTGGATATTATTCGAAGGAGAGTAAAGCCATTCCATTTCCACTGCTATTTATTGTGTTACCTATTATTCTTCGGGAAGATTTATGTACTGTCATTAAATCCACACAAAAAAAGAAGGGACTTTCCAAAGTATCAGAAAAACTATTTAAGGATAAAAAAAACGATGATTTATATACCATCAACAAAAGTGCTATAGAATTGCGCCCTTTAACTTTGGACTCCTTTAATGTTGGCGTATCTGCAAAACTTTTTGCTATGGATATTTCAACTGCCCAAGTTTTTCCGATGACACAAGCAAAGAAACGTGGGCTATCCCCTTCAACAAAAAATTTGCTTGATGCTGCAGAAAAATTAGGAATATGGTGCTCAGAATTGAGCTTGCTTGAAATATGTGAATGGTTGAAAGTGAGGTTTTAGCGTGAAATTTTATATAGATAGCATACTACTATGGCCAAAGAAAGCAAACCTAACATATCGACGGGTGAAGTTTGAGCCAGATAAAATAAACATTATTACCGGTGCATCAAGAACTGGTAAGTCTGCAATTATCCCAATTATTGATTATTGTCTTGGTTCTGGAAAATGCACTATTCCCGTTGATACAATACGAAATGCATGTGCATGGTTTGGTGTATTATTTAGTCTTGAGGATGAACAGTTACTACTTTGTAGACGAGAGCCTGGAAATCAAATGGCAACTGGGGATATGTTTATTCTTAGAAATAAGGAAATTGTGATCCCAGAGACCATTGAGACTAATACAACTCTTACTGAAGTGAAGAATGTTTTGAATGAGCTGTTTTCAATGTCTTTTTTAGATCTTGATCCAGCAACTAACAATTTCTCGTCCCATCCATCATATAGAGATTTCATGGCATTTTTATTTCAACCACAAAATATTGTGGCAAATGCTGATGTATTATTTTATAAAGCGGATACAACTGAACATAGGCAGAAATTAATTAATATTTTCCCATATGCTTTGGGTGCTGTAACTCCAAAAGTTCTTGCTGCACGGCAAGAAATGGATAAGTTAAAGAAGCAGAGAGACCGCTTGCTCCGTGATATTAAGACAATCAAGGATGTCTCTGAGGGATGGAAACAAGAAGTTGCCAGTTGGTTGGCTCAGGCAAGAGATATGGGACTGACAACCGCACATTTTAATGAGTGTTCGAGTTTTGACGATCAGGTTCAACAACTTGAAGCAATAGTTGAAAAAGCAGAAACAGATACCCAATTAGTTGCTTCGAATATAAGAGATTCATCGGCTGAATTAGTTGAACTTCGCAAAGAAGAACAAGATATTGCTTCTCAACTTTTTGCTCTTCAAAAGAGACATACCGAGATGCTTCAACTGCGTAATTCCATGGGGCAATATGAAGAGTCTTTGCAAGTTCAACTTCAACGACTTGAAATATCTACTTGGTTAAAGACGCTCTCTGGGCCAGATGGCATATGTCCCTTTTGCAATAGCTCGCATTCAGGTGTAACTGAAGAGTTAGACGTACTATGCCAAGCTATTGAGGAAATTGAGCAATCTGCAGGAAATATGCAGATTGTACCCGCAGCCTTTGAGCGGGAACTGCAAGTTGTTGAAACTGAAATTGGATATTGTACCGAAAAACTAAATGCAATTCGTAACCGTATTCGTGAAGAAAGTCGTAGATATACTACTACATCAAATAAAAAGTACACTTTAGCAGGAATTGCACATTTCCTGGGCAGGATGGAGGCAAGTATCCAAACATTTCAGCGAGTAGGAAAAAACAGTGATCTGGAAAATCAGTTAAGTGATTTAGAAGATCGAATTCGTAATTTGGAAAGTATTGTTCACGAATCGGAGATTCGCAGAAAAATTGATGCTGCCACAAAGTACATTAACCAAGAAATTGTGGAGATTATAAAAAACTTGGATGCTGAACATCCCGACAACCCTGTCGAATTTATAATTAAAGATTTGACGCTTAAGGTAAAGAATGCAAGCGGTCGTGATGATTATCTTTGGGAAATCGGAAGTGCTTCAAATTGGCTCGCTTATCATATTGCAACAATCTTGGCGTTTCAACAGTTCTTTCAGACTCGCGGAAGTGTTGCCGTTCCCAATTTTGTTATTTTCGATCAGCCAAGCCAAGTTTATTTTCCTCAGCGCTCTCGCAACAGCACTCTGTCAGAAGAAGATGTACAAATTGCTGACGAGGACAAGCAAGCTGTTCAGAAGATTTTTATTGCGATGGATAAATTTCTTCATGATACGCAAAAGGATGTCCAGATTATTGTGACAGAACACGCTGACGAAGATATCTGGGGCGATGTGTCTTCGTCTCATCTTGTTGAAAGATGGCGAGGAAGTAACGACAAATTGATTCCTGCTGAGTGGATTACACAAGGATAAGTAAAAGATTCAAAACAAACAGGTGTACAAACAAAAAATTAGAGCAATTAATTTCTATTCTACCTTTTTATTTATTTGAGTAAGATTTTATCAAAACTTCAAGTATTGTGTTACAGAACTTTTTTATGAGTGATAAATAAAATTCTAAATAAAAAGACGAAATAACTTTTGCATCTGGTAGGAAACGCCGCTGATTCGTGAATTTGATTCACGAATCAGCGGCGCTTTTAGTTATTCACTATCACATTTATAATGAATACCGGCTAAAACTGTATCGAGAGCAATCGTTAATTCCGTTCTGACCTTTTGAGGATCAGAAAACGCATATCGCAACTGTAATGTGGTATATCCGTGAAGAAATCCTGTGAGCAGGTTTAAGATTTCGGATACATTCTCCGTTCCAAAATGACAGGAAAGGATGAGCGTTTTTAGAAGGTCTGTATATTCGCAAAATATCTTTGCAGTTTCGTCTGTGCCATGCCAAGTAGCCCACTGGATTGTTTCATAAATTCCACAATGCTCTATCATATAGTTTAGATATTCAATAGCAACTGCCTTTATTGCCGTATCACCAGATTTTCCGATGGCAGCTTGGGCCATCCTCTGGTTCATGGTACGCATCCCGTTATGAGCTACTTCGCGCAATAAATCATCCAAATTTTCGATGTGGTTATATAACGATGGTGTACGGATATTCAGCCGTTCAGCAACCACCTTGAGGGAAACATTGTTTAACCCTTTTTCATCCGCAATATCAGAAGCAGCCTGTATTACTGCTGTTTTTGTGACACGCATAATTGATCTCCTTGTCAATAAACTTTCTTTCATCTTAACTAATGCAATTAGCTATGTCAATATTTTGAATAGCAAATTTACTAATCATATTGACATTTTAGCAGTCGGAAAGCAAAATACTAATCAGATTAGTTTTTTGGCTATCAAAAATAGCTTTTTGAAGGAGATCACAATGATAACACAGCAAATATTGATTGGTAATATCCCATCAATCCTTTGGGGTAATGATTCAAGCCGATTATATCTTTATGTTCACGGGCAAGGCGGGAACAAAGAAGAAGCATCTTTTTTGGCTGAAAAGATTTGTGTAAGGGGATGGCAAGTTTTAAGTTTTGATCTGCCAGGACATGGAGAAAGAAAAGCTGAAAATGGTTCCTTTGACCCCTGGCACGTTTCTCCTGAACTTGATTCAGTTATGAAATATGTGAAAAGGCACTGGAAGCAACACGCTTTATATGCAAACAGCATTGGGGCTTGGTTCAGTATGCTTTGCTTCGAACATGAGCGATTTGAAAACTGTCTGTTTGTTTCTCCGGTTCTTGATATGAAACAACTCATTCTTAAAATGATGAGTTGGGCAAATGTCACGGAAGAACAACTGTGCCGGGAAAAGATTATTCCTACATCATTTGGCCAAACCCTGAGTTGGGAATATTGGCAATATGCAGTGAAACATCCTATTCTGAAGTGGGATTCTCCTACACGAATTTTGCACGGAGAACATGACAATATGATCGATTACAGAGTTGTGGAAAACTTTTCAAAAAGATTTCATTGTACGATGACAGTTATGACACACGGGGAACATTGGTTCCACACAGAGCAGCAAATGAACTTTCTGGGACTGTGGATCAGCAATAACTTTCAGAACAGGAAGACTTCCCGATTAGAACGCTATAATACACCCGCTTGACTTTTGCTATCAATAATAGTACTATTGTTAATAGTAAAAGGCGGAGGTGTATTTATGTCATCAATAGATTTAGTCATACTCGGTATTGTACTGGAGAAGCCCCAAAGTGCTTATGATATTCAAAAAGATGTGGAGTACCATCATTTTTCCCGTTGGACGAAAATAAGTGTACCTTCTATCTATCGGAAAGTGCTTCAAATGAGTGAGAAAGGTTACCTGCAAAGCGACATTGTAAAAGGTGGTAAGTTTGCAGATAAAGCAATCTATTCCATTACCGATAAGGGCAGAGTGTATTTTAAGGAACTGATGGCCTTTTATGCCGCTGGCCCGGTACCGCTGTTATTCGATTTCAATGTAGTCATTACCAATCTGAATAAGATGGACAAAGCTGAAGCAATGGAGCTGGTTTCGACTTTGCGCCAGAGCATACAGTCCTCGGCTGAATTAAACGAGGGCTATGCTCAGGAATTTGCAGACATTCCTCTGGTTGGGGGAACAATTTTTGAGCAGCAGCAACTGCTTTACAATGCTCTCCTTGAATGGCTGAATCACTTTGAAGGGCAGTTCTTACAAGAATGAGTACTGACTCCAAAAGTAGTTTGACCATTCTATTTGAAGCTCCATTTTGGATTGGCATATATGAAAGATCGTGTAACGGTAAGTATGAGGTGTGCAAAATCACTTTTGGTGCAGAACCAAAGGATTACGAGGTTTATGAGTTTCTGCTGAAGAATTGGCACAAGCTGAAATTCAGTCCACCTATCCAAGCGGAAGTTATTGCAGAACGAAAAATCAACCCTAAACGTATGCAGCGTGAAATAAACAGTCAACTGCAAGATAAGGGAATTGGTACTAAAGCACAGCAAGCACTTAAACTCCAACATGAACAGTGTAAGTTAGAAAGAAAAACAAAGAGCCGAGAGCAACGAGAAGCAGAAAAGGATCGCCTATTTGCTTTGCGGCAGGAAAAAAAGAAAGCCAAACATCGAGGGAGGTAAGCATCTATTTCATATTTGTTCATTCCTCTTGACTCTCACGTTACGTCATGGTGTATGCTGAAAAAAACAAGAAAGGAATGTGACTATATGAAATTAAGCTATGTACGTTCGGATGCCGTCTACAAAAAAATAATGGAGGCTCCCGTCGAAAAGAAAAACGACATTTACCGGTATGAGCTGATGATGCCTTTTAAGGGCAAGTGGGACTGCTATCAAATCCCTATGAAGGCAACTACACCCAATGGATATGACATTATCATGGCAAGTAATATGCTGGGGTTTATTTCCCCCACAAAGGTCGATCAGTCACAAAAAGCAAACATTGAGAGCCTTTCTTCAGATCGGCTCTGGGCATCTTGTGAGCAGTCCATTCGGAGATCTCTGGAATGCTTCTTGAACAATGGGATTGAACTACCCGTCAGCGAGTATCTATTTACGGTTTTATTGGCAAATGCTGAAAGCCCCTATATCTCCCTGA
Organism: uncultured Ruthenibacterium sp.; assembly: GCF_963558415.1. Lineage (NCBI taxonomy): Bacteria > Bacillati > Bacillota > Clostridia > Eubacteriales > Oscillospiraceae > Ruthenibacterium > uncultured Ruthenibacterium sp. Next base: position 13,202 of record NZ_CAUWGY010000060.1, read on the forward strand.
ATGAAGGATATTGCGGCGATGGTGGTATTCCGGGGTACATCATGGCGTGGCTGATCCCCAATGAATTTACACTGACTCGCCTTCCTGTTGCGCTGGCCCACGAAGTAAACCATAATGTGCGCTTTCAGTTTATTAAGTGGCGGAATAGTATCACCCTTGGGGAGATGATGGTCAGCGAGGGGCTTGCTGAAAACTTTGCAACTCATTTGTATGGCGAGGACAAGGCAGGCCC
>NZ_CAUWGY010000061.1:0-13313 GCF_963558415.1 uncultured Ruthenibacterium sp.
TTGTCTACCTGAAGCGTAAAGTCCGCATCGCCCAAGCAGTAGTTCCATTGTTCTACGTGGGGATGACCTTTTTCCGTAGTGCCTTCGCCCACAGCGCGCACAACACCCAGCATAATGCGGCCCAATTGTTTCGGTCCGAGAATGCTCCAGGAAGTGGTGTGAGGTCCTTTGCAATCCTGGTCATAGATGCATGCGTCACTGTACTGCGTGAAGAACGGCAGACGTACATGGCAAGAATCATACAAAGCCTTATCGCTTTCGTTGCGCTCAACAACACTCAAAATAAATTCCATATCGTCCACGGCGTGAACAGTATAAGGCTCTTTGTCAAAGTTCGGAGCATAGAAAGCGGGCTCAGTAATATTGAATAGATTCTTGGAAGAAGAGACATAGCCTTTGCCCTTGCCAAACATTAAAATGACGGTTTCGTCTGCATAAAGTTTGGGATCTACGCAATGACCGGCTTTCAGCCAGCATTTGTAGTTGCGAATGCCGCCATCGTAGGTGCCGGGCAGCAACTCACACATAGCAAAGCCATTTTCGTTAAATTCCTTTTTCATGTCGCTCTCACGGGCAACATAGAACTTAGCGGGACCCGGTTTGGGAAGCTGCTTTGTGGGATCCGGTTTCAAAATAAAGTCACGGCCTTTGCGAGTAAATTGCTCAAACCATACATAGAATACTTCTTTGCCGGGTTTGGCTACCAAGCTGTGATCCGCACCAGCGGGAATGAAGCTCCACTCGCCAGATTTGTGAGGTACAGTAACTCCGTCTACCGTCATTTCAAAATCTGCGTCGCCCACACAATAGTTCCATTGGTGAACAGCGGGATGGCCTTTTTCGACAGTTCCTTCACCGATAGCGCGCACAACACCGACCATAATATGACCCAGTTGTTTGCCGTTGAGCACATGCCAGGAAGTCGTGTTAGGTCCTTTGCAGTCCTGATCATACTTTACGCATTTGCTCAGCGTGCGGAAGAAGGGCAAGCGAGCATGGCTGGCAGCATAATCGGCCCAGTCGTCTTCACTCATTTCGACAATGGACATAACAAATTCCATATCGGTAAAAGCCTGTACCTTATACGGGTTTTTATCAAATTCAGGAGAATAGAAGCACAGCTCTTCAATGGCGTTGGCGCCTTTTCCGTCTGCAACATAGCCGGTTCCTTTGCCGAAGAACAGCAAAACCAGTTTGTCAGCATACAATTCAGGAGAAACGCTGCAGCCAGCTTTCAGAAAACATTTATAATTGCGAATGCTTCCGTCATGCGTACCGGGAAGCAATTCGGTACGGGCAAAACCGGATTCATCGTATTCCCATTTCAAATCTTCGTTGCGTGCAACATAGAATTCCATAAGAATGTCTCCTTATTGACATTATTCCGGAAGTTTCTGACCGGGCAATACCTTGACGTCAAAATCTTTTTCACGTGCAAAATGTTCATACCATACATAGAACACTTCTTTGCCGGGATCAGCAACCAGGTCATGGTCCGGTCCAGCAGGAATGAAGCTCCACTCGCCAGCCTTATGAGCAACGGGTTCACAGTGATCTACAGACATATGGAAATCAGAATTGCCTACGCAGTAGTTCCACTGATGTACGGCGGGATGTCCTTCTTCGGTCGTGCCTTCGCCGATTGCACGGGTGGTGCCTACCATGATGCGGCCCAATTGTTTGCAGGACAGAACGCTGCGAGCCTCAGTGTTGGGACCTTTGCAATCCTGGACATAGCGGGGGCAATCGCTGTGTTTGCGGAAGAAGGGGAGATAAGTATGGTTCTCGGCAATGATCTTTTTGTCCCACTCGTTCAGATCAACGATGCTCATAATATATTCCATATCATCTACAGCATGGATTTTATAAGCACATTTGTCAAAGTTGGGTGCGTAGAAAGACAGCTCGGTGATGTTGTAAGCCGATTCGCAATCCGTCACATATCCTTTGCCCTTGCCAAAGAAGAACAACACAGTTTTGTCAGCGTACATTTCCGGAGCAACTTCGCAGCCTGCTTTCAAGAAGCATTTAAAGTTGCGGATGCCGCCATCGTAAGTACCTGCAAGCAGTTCGGTGCATGCATAGCCAGCCTCGTTGTAATCTTTAGCGATTTCTTCGTTGCGAACAATGTAGAACTTTTCCATTTTTTCATGACCTCCACTTAGATTTTAGAATGCGGAAATGATGAATGTAACCGGTTTCAATCATTTGCTGCTTTGATTATGCCACGTCAAAGCGCAAATGTCAATTTATTTATAAAAAAATCTTTTATATGATTCAATTTTATTGAAAATTGTGCGATTTGCCTTGAATCAAATGGCTTTTAAAAGATTTTTTGGCATTTTTGTTTGACATTGAGTTTGTAATCGGTTACAATTTTATTGAAACTTTAATGGTTCCGTCTCGACGCAGACGGCGGAAAGAGGCGTCTGAAAATGAATATATATGATATTGCGTGTTTGGCGGGCGTCTCTACGGCGACGGTTTCCCGTGTGCTCAATCACTCCGGTCGCGTGAGTGAGGCCTCCAGAAAGAAAGTGGAGGAAGTCATTGCAAGAGAAGGATATATTCCGAATGCCTTTGCACACAATTTAAATACGAAAAAAAGTCGTACAATTGGAATTATATGTCCGGTTATTTCTGACCCCAACCATGCATATCCGGTAGCGGAACTAAGTAAGTTGTTACGGGCAAACGGATTTGAAATTTTGCTTATCAGCACAGTCAGCAACGATGATTCCAAACGTCCATACTTTGTGTCCCTGATCAATCGGCAAGTGGATGCTGCGATTTTGATTGGATGTAACTGTTCCCGGCAGGAACAGGAAGATTTTGTTTATGCCGCAAAGCATGTTCCGGTATTTGTTTTGAACGGAAAGGTTGAAGGCCCCAATATTTATTGCACTTTGTGCGATGAAAAAAGTGCGGCAGAGCAAGTGGTTAAAAAATTTACTGAGGCCGGGTATCAGAGAGTTTTGTATTTGTACGACTCAGAAACCTATAGCGGCGAAATGAAATTGGCTGGTTACAAGGAAGGCATGCGTAAATATTCACAGGCAGAGCCTCTTGTGGTGCAGGTGCAGGACGAGTTGAGCTCTTTTTATAAAACATTGGATACGGTGCGTGATATGATTGGCCAGGTAGAGTTCGATGCGATTCTGACGGCGGACGACTCGCTGGCAATTGGCGCGGTAAAAGCGCTGGGAGAGGCCGGTCGACGGGATGTGCCTGCTGTTGGGTTTAACAATACGATTCTCAGCCGATGCGCTACACCCGAGTTGTCCAGTGTGGACAATCGAATGAAGCAACAGTGCGCGCTTACAGTTCAGACTTTGCTAAGTGTTTTGCAAGGGGAAAAGGCGCCGGCATGCGTGACCTTAGATGCACAATTGATTGAGCGTGGTCCGCTGCAAAAACAATTGGAGAGAAAACAAAGCGAAAAAAACGGCGTTCTTTAAAAAGAGCGCCGTTTTTGTTGTTTGGTGGTTGTATAGGTATAAAAGAATCGATTTTTGTAAAGTTAGATGGAATTTAAAGCGAATGATTAGAAAAAATGATATAATCAATAAAACTGTATACAAGAGGTGATGACGGAATGTTTTTGTTCCCTTTTTTTCCATCACAGGAAAAACAGGAGCTTACGATGGAGCAAGCTTGTTTTTCAAGTTCGGCCGGATATGATCCCAAAGCGGTTCATTCGGTAGAAAATATGTGTAATATGCGAAGTCTGAACGTTCCGTTTTGTATGAATATTATGGCGGGGGGACGTTTTCGTGATAAAAAGTCGATTGTGTTCACTTCGATTTCTGGTCCGGAGCATTTTTCGTTGGAGCGAAGCGAAAACGTGCACTCTTCTCCTATGCCGGAGGATGCATTTCCAGGTGCCGATGAGAATTGGGGCATTCAGATGCATCAACATGATTTTTTTGAACTGATGTATGTATTGGATGGGGCCGTAGAACAGCGCATTGAAAATGGCTGCTATTTTTATGAAAAAGGTCATGCCTGTTTGATGAATCGAAGTACCCGCCATTTTGAAGTAGTGGGCACAGATTACATTGTTGTATATTTGTGCCTTTCAAAAGAATATGCGAGAGAATTGGTAGGCGGATGGCGCGCAGGCGAAATTGAACATTCGCTTTTGCAACACTTTTTAGCCAGCAACCTTGAGGAGAAGGCCCAATATCATCGCGATTATTTGGATTTTACGCCTGTGGATGGATGCGAAAAAGGATTGACGGGCGCAACAAAGTTGCTGGAGTCTATGGCGCAGGAATTTTTGCTTAGGCAGCCAGGGCATATGCATATTTTAAAAGGACTGCTGGAACGGCTGTTTGCTTGTCTACAGGATGAGTCACTTTATCGGATGGCTCAGGTCATGCTTGGCAACAGCGCAGAAGCATTGCTTTTTAACAAGGTTACAGATTGGATAGAGCAGAATCCGGATCGAGTGACCAGAGCGGCTTTGGCACAGAAAATGAATTACAGCAGCGATTATATCAATCGTGTTGTCAAAAAACATTCCGGAATGAGCATCTCAGAATATAGCCAAATGCTTCGTTTAAAAAAGGCTGCGGAAATGATCAAGGAAGGAGAACAAAGCATAACGGAAATTATGACCCGCTTAGGGTTTGAAAACAGAACATTTTTTTATCGCCTGTTTCAGAAAAAATATGGAATGACCCCGATGGAATATCGGAGAGAAAATCGATGAAGGGTCTGTCCATGACACTGTCGGGCGGCGGTTTTCCCGTGTGTGACACTGTGACCGCCGCCCATTTTTTGTATACTTAATAACAAGAAATGGTTTGTTCGAAAGGTGGTTGATTGGATGAGGAGCAAAGAATGTCTGGATAAAGGCTGGAAATACCGAATCGGAGAGATCGGACCTTTCCCTAAAACGTGTAAAAAAAGCGGAATCATTGGTGGCTTGACTAATGTGGTCGGACAAGAGAAAGGTGAGCCTTTCGCGGGTGCGCGCCATGCGATGGAATATTTACGAAATGTACTTCCTGTGGCAGACAATGCGGAAAGCAAAATTGATGTTTCGACAGCTTTGATGGCCCAACTTCCTCTTAGCGCCCGGACACTGGACGGATGGAAGGACGTAGATTTGCCTCACGATTTCCGTCTGGAAATGGGTTACGATGATAATTCCTGGGCACAAGGATTTATTCCCAATGGAATCTGCTACTATCGAAGAACCTTTGAAATTCCCAAAGAGGACGAGGGAAAACGAATTGTTTTGGAATTTGATGGCGTAATGCGCGCTGCGTCTTTCTGGTACAACGGCTGTTTTTTGGGTGACCATTACTCCGGATACACCGGATTTCAGTTTGATGTGACGGAACTAACCAAGTACGGTGAAGAGGAAGGCGACAATGTCCTTTTGGTTCGGTGTGATACTACGACAGGTGATGAAGGATGGTGGTATGAAGGCGGCGGCATTTATCGTCACACCTGGCTGACAAAATACGAACCGGTCCATATAGACCGGTGGGGCGTTTATATTCAGTCTGAACTGAAAGGCACAGATGGAGTTCTCAATGCACAAGTGACAGTGTGCAATGAAACAGAGCAAATGCAACATTGTCAAGTGGATGTGGAAATTTTAGACCCGAGTGGCAGAGGAGTAGGGGAAATTCGTATTCCAGGTGAAGTGGAGCCCTATGGAAAGGCAACATTCTGCAAGGAGATCCACATAGCCAATGTACATCCCTGGAGCTGCCAGACTCCCGATCTCTATACTGCACAGACGGAGATTTTGGTAGATGGCGTTCCCACGGACCATTATAAAACTACATTTGGAATTCGTAGTTTGTCGTACACCACAGAAGGGTTAAAAATAAACGGCGTGCTCACCCCATTGTACGGCGCATGCGTTCACCAGGACTTTGCAGGAGTTGGAGCTGCACTTCCGGATGCCGTACAGGCTTATAAAATAAGACGGCTCAAGGAAATGGGCCTGAACGCTTATCGTTCGGCTCACAATCCGGCGACGTTGGAACTTTTGGACGAGTGCGATCGTCAGGGAATGCTTGTGTTGGATGAAAACCGAATTATTGAAGTGACGAAGCACCGTATGGAAGATTTGGAAGAATTGATTAAAAGTGCCCGCAATCATCCCAGTGTATTTGCCTGGAGCCTTTCCAACGAGGAAATGTTTGCAGGAAGTTATCAGGCCAAGAGAATTGTGCACAGAATGCTTGCGATGGCACGTCGGTTAGACCCAACCCGTCCATTTGTCTCGGCAGAAGCTTTTTTGGATCCTCAGGATTCGGCGGAATATGGACTGCGTTTGTTTGATATATTGGGATTAAACTATGCGGAATCATTGTTTGGCTCTGATAAATACTTCGGCCCGGCCAAGGAATATCCTCAGATGAAGTTTTTGAACACGGAGAATACGTCCTGGTTTACCACACGTGGAATTTATGAGGACAATAAAACAAGAGGACATTGTTCTAGTTTTGGTACACGTTACGTCATGATGGGCGGGGAAGGCGGTCCCATGGCGGGCGGTACGGCGCGCCCATGGCAGACTTGGCACTTTTATAAAGAAAATCCACGTACAGGGGGTTTCTTTATATGGACTGGATTTGATTATCGCGGTGAAACTACTCCCCTGCGGGAATATCAAGTGTCTTCCAATTTTGGAGTGATGGATACCTGTGGTTTTGCCAAGGATGATTACTATTATTATAAAGCATTGTTTGATCCAACTCCGCTTGTTCATATTATGCCTCATTGGAACTGGCCTGAGGTCGGACAGTTGAAAAACATTCGCATTTATACGAATTGTGAAGAGGTCGAATTGATACTAAACGGTGTATCTCAAGGCAAAAAACGGCTAGAAGGGGATTGGATAGAGTATCAGATTCCTTATCAGCCGGGAGTTCTCAAAGCGGTAGGATACAAAGACGGAAAACAACTGACAGAGGATGTGCGCGAAACTGCAGGTGTACCAGCCAAAATAGAACTTTCCGCCGATCGATTGTGCTTGTGCGCCGACGGAAAAGATGTGGCTTTTATAACGGCTAAGGTGTGTGACCAACAGGGAGTTCTTGTTCCAAACGCGGAAAACTATGTAACGTTCGAAGTAAGTGAAGGCGGAAAGTTGTTGGGGCTGGGCAATGGCGATCCAGGCTCAAGAGAGCGAGATAAAGCAACTGGCCGACGCGCTTTTTCGGGTATGCTGATGGCGCTTGTACAATCCAAAGAAAACCAGGTAGGAACGGTCGTCGTTCGTGCCAGCGCAAGCGGTTTGGAATCTTGTACACTGACGTTGTCCGTTGAATAAAAAAGAGAGGAAGGAATCAAGATGAAGGATACGACAGCGAAAAGACAACGCGAACTGGGAAAATGGAAACGGGAACTGGAACGGCCGCCCTATCGCGGGTATGGCGTAATGCTAGTCATTATGGTGGCCTTGGTTCATTTGCTGGACGAATATGCCAGTAGTTCGTCCGGCGCGATACAATCATCGGTCATCAACGAATTGTTTGTGCAGAACATGCACATGGATTATGCTGCAGGTTTGTCTATGCTTTCCCTGGTATCCCTGCTCAGCATGGTAGCAGCACTTGCGGCCACTTTCTATAAATCGCTTGCGGATCGTTATGGACGCAGAATTTTCTTTGTGCTCAGCGCTCTTGGAATGGGCGTTGGTATGTTGATTTGCGCGGTGAGCGAAAATGCTGCTATGTACTTTTTAGGACGTACGATTATTGGCTTTTTTACGGCAACCGATTTCCAAGTTATGTACATCATGGAGGTGGCACCGGATAACAAACGCGGCATTTTCTATTCGGTGACAAAGAGTCTTGGAACTTTGGGTATTGTATTGATTGCAGTGGTCCGTGGTATGTTTATGAATGTGGACACGGGCAATTGGCGTATGGTTTATCTGGTCCCTGCCATCGCCGGCATTGGGCTGGCGGTTTTGGCCATGGTTTTTTCACGCGAAACCAAGGTGTTCATGGAAAGACGTATTGAAAAGTTGGAGAATGAGCTGAGTGGGTCGCAGACTAAACAGGCACCGAAAAAGTCTGGAAATCTTCGGCAGGCATTCAAACTTTCTTTCCAACATCGGCAACTTAGAATGCAGTTGATTGCCAGCGTTTTGTTCATGGGCGCAATGATGCCCTTTACCGGTTATTATGAGTCGATCATGGTAGCAGGCGGTATGACTACACAGCAGGTGACCACAGCTCTGTTCTTCTATCCGATCTCCTGGGCAATTTTGCTCTTTGTAAGCGGATTTATCAGCGATAAAAAAGGAAGAAAATTTGCAACGATTCTCTTTGGTGTAATTGCAGTGGTTGCTCTGATTGGCTATATTCTGGGTGCGGAGAACGGAATGTCGCCGGTGTTGGTAGGCCTTCTGCTTGGAGCAGCAATTGGTAGCTACTGGACTTCCAGTAACACAATTTCTTTGATGACGGTTGAGGTAGCTCCCACCGTTTTGCGCGCTTCCGTTCAGGCGGTATTTGGAATCGTAGTGCTGGTAGGAACGCTTGCCTTTACGGCGGTTTATGCTGCTTTGGTAGCGTTTATTCCCTTAAAGCCTCTTTGCATTGGCGGCGGAGCAATCTGTTTGGCGGTATCCCTGTTGTTTGTGGCTCTCACAACGCAGGAAACAGCAGGACGTAAGCTGGACTCTGAGATGGAATCGGTCGCCAAAAAGTAATATCAAATTGATACTTGCACATTGCGACGCAATGCTTTATAATAAGTGCTGTTCACGCGGAGGGCAAGTTGTTCGCTAGAAATGACAAGCCGGATAAGGTGACGGGCTGAGATGCCCGCTATCTTATCCGGCTTTTTTATTGCCCATGCGAACATTTGAAAGCTGAGGAGAGAAATATGGAACTGAGTTCGAAAACGGTGAAAAAAGTTTATTTTCGGTATCTGTCGGCTGCGTTCGGAAGCGCTATGATCAGCTCAATTTATGGCTTAGTAGATATGGCGATGGTAGGCCAGTATCAAGGCCCAGATGGAACAGCGGCACTTGCGGTTGTGGCACCTGTTTGGAATCTGATGTATAGTTTGGGGCTGTTGATGGGAATCGGCGGATCGGTCCTGTTTGGAACGGCTCGCGGTCGTGGCGATAAAAGGGAAAACGAGTTTTTTTCGGCCGCCGTATGGGGAACAGTGGCCTTAGCAGTTTTTTGCTGGATAGCGGTTGTGTGTTTTGAACGTCCGATGCTTGTATGGTTTGGAGCGGATGAGCAGCTTCTTGTGCTGGCACAAGAATATTTAGAGCCAATAAAAATAGTGGTACCTTTGTTCTTGGGAAATCAAATGTTGGCTGCATTCTTGCGCAATGATGGTGCACCGGGGCTAGCCACTGCGGCCGTTCTTTCAGGTGGTATTTTTAACGTTGTAGGCGATTATCTATTTGTTTTCGCATGGGATAAAGGCGTGTGGGGAGCAGGTTTGGCAACTGCATTAGGTGCCGCTATTACATTTACAGTTATGTTGACACACTTCTTTTCTAGGCACAATACATTACGGATGGTCAAAGTCTCGGAAATGCGAAAGACGATTGGAAAAATTTCGGTGGCGGGTTTTTCGACATTTTTTTCGGATGTGGCTATGGGCATTTTAACAATGCTTTTCAATCGGCAAATTATGAAATATGCAGGAACAGATGCTTTGGCAGTTTACGGAATTATTGTAAATATCAGTACCATTGTGCAATGTTGTGGTTACAGTGTAGGGCAAGCTGCACAACCCATTTTGTCGTTTAGTTTTGGAGCCAAAAAGTGGACACTCATTCGAAAAACATTTCGATATGCCATCGGGACTGCGGTCGTTTTCGGAATTCTATGGACCGCGGCGGCGTTTATATTCCCGATTGGATTTGTACACATTTTTATGACGCCTACATCGGGTGTTTTAAAAATCGCACCAAGCATTATTCGATGCTACGGCGTTTCGTTTTTGTTGCTCCCTCTAAATGTGTTTTCGACTTACTACTTTCAGGCAATTATGAAACCCAACATTGCTTTTGTGGTTTCAACCGGAAGAGGCGCTCTGGTGAGTGGATGTCTGATTCAAATTCTCCCAATATTGTGGGGAGCAAGCGCCTTGTGGTGGGCTATGCCTATAACGGAGTTTGTGGTAGCTGTTTTTGTCCTTTGGAAAATGATGTTTTGCGCTAAAGAATTTTCGACATAATAAAAAGCAGGGAGATCCCTGCTTCAAAAATTACAAAGAGCGGGTCCCGCAAGTGCGGCTGCATCTTCCGGGGTGGACAGTCCAAGCGCGACGGCGAGCTCTCCGTATAATAGGTTTTCTGCGCGTTTTTTATATTCTTGTTCGGCGGCACTCAAATGGCGTCCGAGAACAGAAAATCGATGGGCCTTATTTCCAAGCGTTTTGATCAATTGTGCAAGACTTTCGCAACTGTGGGCGTGCAACAGAGAACGATAGTGATCCATCATTTCAGCACGGCGCTGGCTGGTGAATTCATCTTCCTTTACATCCGAAAGGGTTGATAAAAACGTTTGTGCTTGTTCTCGTGTGATGATGGGACGCATAAAAACAGGGGTATCTACGGGAACATAAATCATGCCGGTTTCATAAAGTGGATCCAGCTTATAATAGAGCTGTCCCGCCTTTCCCGGGGCTTTGCTAGGAGGATACCCCACTTCTACCACACGGCATACGCCGGTATTTCCGTAATAGATCAGATCGTTTTCTTGAAACATGGTAACTCCTTTTCTGGAAGGCAGGTCATACTGCCCTAATGAACAACCAAACTTATAAAATTATTATAGCACAATTCGAGAGACCAGTGTAAGCGCGAAAATTTGCAAAAAATAAAAACTCCGCCAAAAGGCGGAGCAAAATTTTAAATAAGAATGTTTTTGATGAGAACACTGGTGGTTCCGTCGGGATTTTTGATAAATTCAATGGCATTTTCATCCCGGTAAACACTGACAGGAACCTTGATTTCTACCCCGCCGGCACTCCGCAAAGACTGCTTTTCCATGCGCCGTACCGCCGCTGCAGGCATGGGAATGGGTTCATCCATCTGAATTTCTTTTTCTGCAAGAGCCTGTTCAAAGGCTTCGCGCGCATGTGGGAGGTTCCCATAGAGTTTTTCGCATAAGTCTGCTACCGGCGCAGGCTGCGCAGGAGCACCTGGTTGGCTGGAAGCACTGCGGAATTCGCGGAATTCTTCGCAGACAGCCGCCGCCAATTCCGCCTCGTCCACCCCCGTGCTTCCATAAAATTGCTGGTTGACCTCCACTGCAATATCACGAATTGCCGATAATTTCTCTTTGGGAGACATACCTGGTCTTACAGAGAGAAGGCGCTGGGAAAGATAGGCCTGCTTATGCCCGTCGATTTCATACTTTTTTTCTAGTACACGTACCTGATGTGTGGATAGGTCTACAAAAAATACTTCGTCAGCCTTTCCGGATGCGCTTGGAAGCAGATAGTCTTGCCGAGAAATACCAGTACTCGCGCTTCCAGTATCCAAATCAAAAAAGTGGGCGTAGCCTGTTTTGTAGTTCAATTTCATGCCGACAAAATAGTCGGTCCCATCGATATTCAGTAGTAAAAACGCTGCATCCGCCGCGGGAATGGAAGGGTTTTGCCGTACGATATCAAACCAGCTTTCCGCCAAATCCGTGGTAACAGCTAAAAATGTTTGATCCAGATGATCTAAGTGGGCGAGAAGGGGAGCATCGTCGGTAAAGGAACATGCCTTTGCCTCTTCGTTGTTCCAAGCCTTTGCCGCAAGACCACCCAAATAATGAAGCGCATCCTCGTTCTCGAGAAGAGTCTGCGACAAGATGGGAAAATCTGCATTTGGATCCAGAACATGCAGCACGGCAGCTTCCAACATGAGTTCCATATCGATTCATTCCTTTTTTGCAATTTGAAACAGATACGATTATAACGTGAAGGCTTTTAAAAAGCAAATTTGTTTCCTTTTTTAATAGCATAAAAACATTGATGTTTGCTCTTGTATGACTAGCAAAGAAAAGGTATACTGTTACTATTACTATTTTAGTTTGTATTTTGTCAGTTTTGATAAAATCAATAAAAGATGTGCCGAGAGGTGTCGTTAATTTTATGAAAATCATTGTTGCAGGCGATGGCAAAGTTGGACTGGCATTGACCAGGCAACTGCTGCGCGAAGGGCATGATCTGGTGACCATTGATTCCAATCCGCAGGTGCTTCATTCCAGTCTGGATCAATACGATGTGATGACGCTGGAGGGCAATGCGGCGGCGATGGAGACGCTCCGGGAAGCCGGCGTGGAAGAAGCGGACCTTTTGATCGCAGCAACCAGCGCCGACGAGACCAATATTTTGTGCTGTTTGACTGGACGCATGTTGAATCCGGCATTGCACACAATCGCTCGCGTGCGAAATCCGGAGTATAAAGAACAACTTTTTCATATTCGTGAGCAGCTTGGCTTGTCTATGACAATCAATCCTGAGTTGTCCGCTGCACACGAGATTTTTCGGCTGCTTCAGTTCCCGAGCTTTTTGCGCAGAGAAACTTTCGCAAAGGGGCGCGTGGAAATCGTAGAGCTGAAGGTGTTTGAGGACGGTAAACTGAATGGCGTTCGTTTGAGTGAACTTTACAAGATTGCACGGGTCAAGGTCTTGGTGTGTGCAGTGAGCCGTGGCGAACAGGTTGAAATCCCCAATGGTGATTATCAGCTTCAGGCTGGGGATCACATTTATGTAACAGCACGAGCGGCAAACTTGTCCCAACTGCTGAAAAATTTGGGAATCGGTATGCAGTATGTGAACCGTGCGATTTTGGTGGGCGGGAGCCGATTGTGTTTTTATTTGGCTCAGCGCCTTCTTCGTTCCGGTGTGCATGTTAAAATTATCGAAAAGAACGAATCCCGGGCACAATATTTGGCCGAAATTCTTCCGAAAGCGGATGTGGTTCTTGGCGATGGATCCTCACAGGAGGTCTTGGAGAGCGAAGGGCTTCGTCGTGCGGACGCATTGGTCACATTGACGGACATGGACGAAGAAAACATTGTAATTTCCATGTATGGAAGTGCCGCGGGTGTTAAAAAGGTAATTACAAAGGCCAACCGGCTAGAGTACAGCCGCATGTTTGAAGATATGGGAGTTGGTACGGTAATCAGTCCGAAGGCTCTGTGCAGCAATAATGTTGTGCGATATGTTCGCGCTATGCAGAATCAAAAGGGAAGTGTTCTTGCGCTGCATCGAATCGCAGGGGATCGTGCGGAAACATTGGAATTTCTGGTGGATGACACAGTGCCCTGGCGCGGTGTCCCGCTGAAGGATGTCCCAGTGAAAAAAGG
>NZ_CAUWGY010000062.1:0-13075 GCF_963558415.1 uncultured Ruthenibacterium sp.
GAGCATTCGGTTCATACCCGAAGTGTCACCGGTTCGAATCCAGTTACCGCTACCACGTAGCAGAATTTTTCTGAAAGCTGTAAGGTATCGGCTGCAATCGCGGCTGGTGGGGCGCCTTGGCAGGGTCCAGCAAAATTCTGCGACTTTTGGCCCGATGGTCAAGCGGTTAAGACATCGCCCTTTCACGGCGGTAACCCGGGTTCGATTCCCGGTCGGGTCACCAAAAAGCTCAGTCGTAAGACTGGGCTTTTCTTTTTTTATTTTTTCTCAAAGGTGCGGTTTTTTAGCCGAATGGGAGGATTCGCGATGGAAAAAGCAGGCGCTTGCGTCTAAAAGGATTTTGCGGTAACATTAACCATAAACTATTTTTTTATGGAGGCTGTTTTGTCCAGTTATCTTCAGGCCATCCGCACAGCGCTTTTTGTATTTCCCATTTTGGCAGCAGTGCTCACGGTTCCCTACGTGCTTTACCAATATCGAAAATTTGGTTCCATTCCACTTTTGCGGACAGCCGTTCTCTATTCTTTCGCATTGTATTTGCTGACTTGCTATTTTTTGGTGATCCTTCCCATACCCAGTTTTGAAGCGGTGGAGGCCATGCAGACCCCAATTGCGAATTTGATTCCAGGTTCTGCGATTCTGGAATTTTTGGAGCAATATCCGCAGAATTTTGCAACTCTCGGTGCATACTGGAATCTTTTGACTTCCAGTGCAATGAAAGATGTGATTTTCAATGTGCTTATGTTGGTTCCACTGGGAGTATATCTGCGTTATTATTTTGAGTTCCGATGGAAGAAAGCAGTATTGTGCGGTTTCTTTTTAAGTTTGTTTTTTGAATTGACTCAGTTGACAGGACTTTACGGTTTTTATCCTCGTCCTTATCGGCTGTTCGATGTGGGAGATCTGATAACGAACACTTTTGGTACGCTCTTAGGATGGCTGGCCACGCCCCTGTTTTGTTTCTTTTTGCCATCCCGTCAAAAATTGGATGAACGCGCCTACCGAAAAGGCGAAAAAGTACCCTTTTTGCGGCGAGTGGCGGCTTTTTGTTTGGACTGGTTTTTCTTAGCAGTCGTTTACGCCGCCTTTCACATTTTGAGTGAGGGGCTTTTCTCGGCATTGATTCGCAAAGGTATGCTGGTTGTGGTTGCACTGTGCTATGTTTGTTTGTGGCAGCGGTTCACCGGTGCCACCCCCGGAAAGCGTTTGATGAGACTTCGTATTGTGTCCGATGAGGGAGGTGCGCCGAGCTTTGCCCGTCTGGCGCTTCGCTATGGACTTTTGTATGGTGTAGTACTTGCTTTGCCGGTGTACTTCATGATTTGCATTCGAATTGTGTTTGTCAGCGAAGGCTGGATTCGTTTTATTGCTCTGACGATGGCCTTTCTTTTGATTTTGGCCATGTGTGCGGTTGGAGCGGAAACTTTGATGAAGTTGTTTGGCAGTAAGACGGAGTTTTGGTATGGTCGGTTGTCACGTACGCATGTGGAGAGTACGATTCGATTGCCGGCTCAGTCACAGGAGAAAGACAGATGAAATGTTTACATATTTCGGACCTTCATCTGGGTCGCCGTCTGCGAGAGGTGGATCTGGAAGAGGATCAGGAATTTCTTTTAAAAAAAATTTTCAACATTGCTGTGGAAAAAAGTGTGGACGCGGTTCTGATTGCCGGAGACGTGTATGACCGCAGTGTTCCCACCGTGGGTGCAGTGCGTCTGTTCGACGAGTTTTTGACCCGGCTTTCCAAGGCACACATTCCCGTGTATGTGATCAGCGGAAACCACGACAGCGCCGAGCGTCTGGGATTTGCGGACCGCCTGTTGGATGAGCAGGGCGTGCACCTGGCCAGTGTGTTCAGCGGCGAGGCGGTGTGTTACCAGGCCCGGGACGAGTTCGGTCCCGTGTACATCTGGTCTCTTCCCTTCTTAAAACCTGCATCCGTGCGGCACTTTTATCCCGAGGAAAAAATTGAAAACTACACCGACGCCGTGGCCGCGGTTCTGCGGCGAGCAAATCCCGACTTTTCAGCGCGCAATGTGCTGATCGCGCATCAGTTTGTGACTGCTGTAGGCACAGATGTTCAGCGGTGTGAGTCCGAGACATTGAGCCTGGGTACACTGGACAATGTGGACGTATCCGTGTTCGACGGATTTGATTATGTGGCACTGGGTCATGTGCATGGAGCTCAGCGGGTTGGCCGGGACACTGTGCGTTACTGCGGAGCGCCCTTTAAATATTCCGTGGACGAAGCGAGGGGCGAAAAAGGCGTTCTCTTGGTGGATTTGGGTGAAAAAGGCAGGGTGGATGTGGAAAAAATCCCCCTCTCCTTTTTGCGCGACGTGCGCAAAGTAAAAGGGACCCTTGAGCAGATTTTGGCACATGCTCAGCCGTCGGAGGATTATATGCACGTGGTGCTGACCGACGATATGCCTTTGACCGATGCGGCCGCACGGGTGCGGACCGTGTATCCCAATTTGGTGAAACTGGAGTTTTCAGCCCGGCATGGGCAGGACAGCGCTCCGGCTCGGGCAGAAGAGATGCTTCGAAAAATGCCGCTGGAACTGTTTGAAGATTTTTATCGTCAGGTGCATGGTAGTGATATGAGCGATGAGGAGACGTCTGTAATGAGACAGGTGTTTGAGGAGGTGCGGGAATGAGACCGATGTTTCTTTCCCTGTGCGCCTTTGGACCTTATGCGGCAAAAGAAGAATTGAATTTGGAAAAATTCGGCCAAAGTGGTCTGGTGTTGGTGGCAGGAGATACGGGCGCAGGAAAAACCACTATTTTTGATGCGGTGTGCTATGCGCTGTTTGGCAAGCTCAGTGGTCGTGTCCGAGGTGTGGAGACGGTGCGCAGTGACTATGCCGCTCCCTCGGATGAGACGTATGTGGAGCTGACTTTTGAGCACCGTGGCAAAGAGTATCGCATTCGCCGAACGCCGGAATATCAAAGACCCAAAACGCGGGGCGAAGGAATGACGCAGCACGCTGCTACGGCGGAGTTTTATGCTCCCGGAAAGCCCGTTTTGGACAAAGTGCGAGACGTGAACCGGGCGGTAAACGATCTTTTGGGAATCGATGCGGATCAGTTTCGCCAAATCGCTATGATCGCTCAGGGAGAATTCGTAGCGCTTTTGAACACCGCCGGTGAGGAACGCAGCAAAATTCTGCGCCAGATTTTCAGCACCGGAATTTATCGCCGTGCGCAGGACCGTTTGAAAGAACTGGCTGCTCAGTGCAACCGGGATACAGAACATGGCAATGAACTTTTGCGCCGTCAGTTTGAGGCCATCCGCCCCGATACCGAAGAAAGTGCACAGCAGTTAGCAGAGCTTTTGAAAGATGAAGGATGTGTATACCGGGGACAGGATGTGCTGGAACTTACCATGCGCATCAATCAGGCAGACGAGGAAAAAGTGCAACAATGGGAGAGAAAAAATCGACTGTGTGCCCAAAAGTTGGAGCAACTGGCTGCTAGGTTGGAACAGGCACGTCAGACAGAAAAACTTCTTGAGCAGCGTCGCTTTTTGACACAGAAACAGGCGGAGTTTGCACAGAAACAGGAGCAATTGGTCCTTTGTACCCGGGAGCTGGAACTGTGGGAAAATGCAAGCTATAAGGTCGGACCCGTGGATGAGCGCTGGAAACAGGCACAGGCAGAGCGAAGAAACTGGGAGAAAAAAAGCGAGGAAGAACAAGCTCTGCAAAGAGCCTTAGAAAAGGAAAACGGAAAAGAACAGGCTCTTTGGAACAAAGCGCAGGAACAAAAGGAACAACTGGTTGTCTTTGCTTCAAATATTTCTCGTCTGGAGGAGACCCTTCCTTTGTATCGGGAAGCGGAACAAGTGAAAAAGAGGGCTTCTATGCTGGAGCAGAGCATCCTTGCACACACACAGGAATGCTCAGATACAGAAAAAGAGCAGGCAGAACTTGCAAACAAAATCGAACTGGTCACAAAGCGTTCTGCCGACGCAGGTCAGGCGGCCGCCCGGTTGGCTCAGGCACAAAAAGTTTGTGAAAAATTGGAAGAGGAAAAACAACAGGCGCGCAGACTGGGAGAAGAGCTGCACCGGTGTATGGTTCTTCGGCAGCAGGCAGACCAGGCACAAGCACAGTATGAGAAGTGCAATGGCGAGTACCGGCTTTTTTGCCAGAAGTATGAAACCATGGAGCAGCAGTTCTGGAATAGCCAGGCGGGCGTGATGGCCGCCCGGCTGGAGCCGGGAGATCCGTGCCCTGTGTGCGGTAGCATGCATCATCCCTGCCCTGCCAGTCGTCCGGAAAATGCACCCGACGAGCCCACATTGCGTCGGATGCAAAAGGAACTGGAAAATTTGCGTGTTCAGGTGCAGCAGCAGTCTCTTGAAAGCGGGCGTGCGGTTCAAAAGTTTGAAAGTGCCCGCGAGCAGTGTTTTTCGGATGTGAAGACTTTGTGCGGTACTTTGCCAAAGGACGGAAACAGTGCGAGGAAATTGTTGAAAAAAAGGCGGGATGTACTTGTTCAGCAAAGCAGTGAGGCCGCCGTTGACTTAGAAAAGGCAAATAAAGAGAATTTACAGGCTTCTCAGGCAGTGCGGGAATTGCCTGATTTACAACAGCGCCGAAAAAAGTTGGAGAGCATTCAGCAGAAACTTCAAGACCAGCAGGCACAGGATAAGCAGGAATTGTCTGCCGTTCAGGCTCGATTTAAGGAATTATCCGTTCGTTTGCCAAGCGGAACACAGTTTGAGGCCGAGACTCTTTTGAAAGAACAGAAGATGCGGCACAGCGCGTTGCAACAAGATGTGAACCGAGCACAGCAGCGCTGGCAGGAACATTGCGCACGATTGCAAAGTACAAAGCAACTGTGTGAAACCTATGCAAAGCAAACGGCACAGGCACGTGTTGCCTGCGACCAGGCAAGAAAGGCATTGGACCAGGCAATCGGGCAGGCAGGTTTTGAAAATGAGGAGCTGTACCGTATTCATCTGGTCTCGCAAGAAAGAATCGAGGCCCGCCGCAAAGAGTTGGAAGAGGCTCGCCGCCAACGGAGCGCTTGCGCTGCTCAACTGGAGAGCCTGGAAAAGAACCTGGAAGGGCGGACACCAGAGGACGTCAGCGCACTGGAGGAAAAATTGTCCGAGCTTCGGACTCGCCGTCAAGAAGATGCTGTTGCAGGCCAAGCGCTGCATACCCGACTTTCCATGAATCGGGAAGCGGAGCGGCAACTGCAAAAAATTTTGAAGGATAACCAGAAGGTGCAGCAGCGGGCTGCCATCATTCAGAAACTGAACCGCACCGCCAACGGAACATTGACCGGCGGTCTGGGCCGACAGCAATTTGAGCAGTATGTGCTGACAGCGCATTTTGAAAATGCCGTGAATGCAGCCAACCGGCGTTTTGTGCGTATGACAGAAGGGCAGTTTGAGCTTTTGTGTCATAATCGGGCGGATGGCCGGGGTCAGAGTGCGCTGGATTTGGATGTGCTGGACAATTACACTGGCAAGGTCCGCAGCGTACGCAGTTTATCCGGAGGTGAGTCTTTCAAGGCAGCTTTGTGTCTGGCACTGGGACTTTCGGATGTGATCCAGAGTTATGCCGGCGGCGTACAAATCGATGCCATGTTTATTGACGAGGGATTTGGTACGCTGGATGAACAATCGATGGAGAAGGCATTGGAAGCACTGCAGGGGTTGACCGAAAGCCGCCGTTTGGTGGGCATCATTTCTCATGTGGCAGAACTGCGGGAACGCATTGATAAGCAGCTTTTGGTGCGCAAAACACCTCGTGGAAGTCGTATTGAGATGAAGATATAAAAAAAGGGTGGCTTTTGCCACCCTTTTTTATCTTATTATTCAAGAACAGCGCCCTTGTTTGCGCCGGAAACAAGCTTTGCATAACGGGACAGCCAACCAGTCGTTACCCGAGGTTCGGGTGCCTTCCAAACGGCGCGGCGACGTTCCAGTTCCTCGTCGGAAACATTTACGTTCACCTTTCCCGCAGGAATGTCAATGGAGATGACATCCCCTTCCTGAACCAGAGCAATGTTGCCTCCCTGTGCAGCTTCAGGCGCTACGTGTCCGATGGATGCGCCGCGGGATGCGCCGGAAAAACGGCCGTCGGTGATCAGCGCCACCGATTTGTCCAGTTTCATGCCAGCCAGCGCACTGGTGGGGTTCAACATCTCGCGCATGCCGGGACCGCCTTTGGGACCCTCGTAACGAATGACGACTACGTCGCCAGGATGAATCTGACCGCCATAGATGGCTTGAATCGCCTCGTCCTCGCTGTCAAATACCCGGGCCGGGCCACTGTGTACCAGCATTTCAGGGGCCACTGCACTGCGTTTGACAACGCAACCATCCTTGGCGATGTTTCCCCAAAGAATGGCAATGCCGCCGGTTTTGGAGTAAGGATCGTTTGTCGGACGGATGTTGGTATGGTCCAGATTTTTCGCGCCTGCAATGTTTTCGCCGACAGTTTTGCCCGTTACGGTGGGAAGGCTTGTGTCCAAAAGACCCAGTTCGGCCAATTGTGCCATCACGGCGGGAACACCGCCTGCCGCGTTCAAATCTTCCATATGGGTGGGGCCGGCCGGCGCCAGATGACAGAAGTTGGGAACCTTGGCACTTAATTCATTGAAGGTCTCAAGACTCATAGGCACGCCTGCTTCGTTGGCAATGGCCAAAAGGTGAAGAACACTGTTGGAACTGCATCCCAGAGCCATATCCGTGGCCACAGCATTGCGGAAAGCGGCAGGAGTTAAAATATCGCGGGGACATACGTTCTTTTCCACCAAGTCCACAATGCGCATGCCTGCGTGTTTGGCAAGCTGAGTACGTGCTGCCATCACCGCCGGAATCGTGCCGTTTCCAGGCAACGCCATTCCGATGGCTTCGCACAGGCAGTTCATGCTGTTGGCAGTGTACATGCCGGAGCAAGAACCGCAACCCGGGCAGGTGTGCAACGTGTAGTCTTCCAGAACGTCCTCGTCGATCAGGCCCGCCTTGTAGCTTCCCACCGCCTCGAACATCTGAGACAGAGAAACATGACGTTTGCCCTGACGGCCGGCCAACATGGGTCCGCCGCTGATGACGATGGATGGAATGTTTAAACGGGCTGCCGCCATAAGCATACCTGGAACGATTTTGTCGCAGTTGGGCACAAGGACCAGTCCGTCCAAGGCATGGGCACGGGCCATGGTCTCCACACTGTCACAAATCAATTCACGGCTGGGCAGAGAATACTTCATGCCTACATGTCCCATCGCAATGCCGTCGCACACGCCGATGGCAGGCATCAAGATCGGGGTGCCGCCGGCCATGCGAATGCCGGCCTTGACCGCTTCCGCCAGTTTGTCAAGATGGGCGTGGCCGGGGACAATCTCACTGAATGCACTGACAACGCCAATCAAAGGCCGGTCCAGCTCCTCGTCGGTATAGCCCAGTGCGTAGAACAGGCTGCGGTTTGGTGCGCGTTCAGCGCCTTTGGTTACTTGTTCACTGTTTCTCAACGTTTCTCATCCTTTCCCATCCAGCCGCGTACAACCCGGCCTCAATTTACATTAGTATAGCACGCCTTGCGCCAAACTGCAAAAGATGTTTGCGCGGTTTTCACGTTGCTTTTTTGGCAAGAATGTTTATAATAAAAGAATATCTAAAGGGGGTGGGAGCATGGAATTTCGAGTCACGCGCAGCGGTGCTGCGCTTATCGGGTTCTGGGCAGTGTTGGCCGGTATACTGATTTCGCTCCCCTTCTGGGCGCTGAATGCTGCGGCTTCGCTTTTGGGATTGGCGATTTGGTGCGTGATTTGTGTGTGCATTCTAATCCCCCGTTGGTCATCTTGCCGGGTGCGGGTAGGTGGAAATCATCTGACGGTACGGCGAGGAATTTTATTTTTAGAGACAAAGCGTATGCCGCTTCGCTTTATCACGGGTTGCCGCATCGTGCAAACCCCTTTGGGACGTCGCCGCGGAGGCTGTGTACTGGTGTTGATCGCATCGGGAACGTCTACCATTATTCCGGGTATTCGCCGGTCCGATGCAGAGCAACTGGCAGCCAAACTGTCCCATGGAGGCAAACTGTTGTGAGCGGGCGGCGGCGATTCCATATTTTGTACTGTTTGCGCTTGTTCCGGTATGCGCTGGTACTGTGCCTTTTGCCCATGTTACAGGCACTTGTCGCTTTTGATTGGCCCAGCTTTTTTACTGCGCTGGGGCAGGACGCGGCCATTCTGCTGTTCTTTTTGGTAGTGTCACTGGTGAGATGGTGGGCCACAGGGTTTGTTCTCACACAGGACAGTTTCGAGGCGCAGACCGGTGTATTGGTGCAAAATCGATATGCTTTCACAAAAAACAGCGTTGCCGTGCTGGAGATCGTCCGGCCTCTCCACTGCCGTTTGATGGGAGCCAGCAAGGTGACCTTGTACTTCAAAAACTATGCTGGGCCACGCCATTTTCAATGCTATTTGACCCGGCGGGATGCACAGGCACTCGCAGATCTTCTTATGCCTGTGCGTCAGGATCACTCCATTTTTTCCCCTGCCGGATATGAAAAACTCAGCTTTGTGATGCTCAGCGCCAATGTGCTCACTACCTGTGCCTTCGCCTGGGTGAGTTTCGACCGGATACAGGACGTGTTGGGAGAAGGCATTCGGCAACTGGCAATGACGCAGTTTGAGCAAATTGAGTTGTTGGTTGAGCGCATCCTGCCTGCGGGTGCCGCTGCGCTGGCCACGCTCTTCTTTCTCATTGGAAGTCTGACTTTTTTGCACGCCTTTCTATATACTGCCGGTTTTCGGGTGTGCCGCAACGGCGGAGTGATCATCTGCAAAGGAGGCCTTGTGACCCGCATCGAGCGCCGCATCAGCCTTGGCTGTGTATCCGCTTGTGACATTCGTGTCACGCCGGCCGCACGGCTGCTGCGCAGATATCCGGTGTTCATTGCCGCGGGAAGTTTTACCGGGGGCGATTTGCCCCTGTTTGTGGTGAAAAAAGGCGCTGAGGCAAAACTCGAGGCGCTTTTGCCGGGTTATTCCAATCCCGATGGCCCTATGTGTGATCCTGAGCGGAAAAGTCCAGTGCAGTATCTTTGGAAACCAGGGGTCTTTTTGGTATTGGGATTGGCACTGTGCGGTGTGGCGTTCAACGTACTGCCCGGTGTGCTTCCCGTTTTGGCGGTATGGGTATTGGGTGCGCTGGGCTGTATGCTGGTCTCTCTGGAAGGCCTTTCCAAAGAAGGGCTTTGTAAAAATCAGAATCGCACTTTGTCGGTGGTCTTTACTCGATTTTTTACAAGGCATGAGGTCTGTGTGCTGACCCAGGATCTGTCCTATATTTTATTTGAGCATCCTTTCTCCATCAGCGAGGGCCGGTGCGACGTGAGGGTTTGCCTTCCAAGCCGGATTCGCTACAAGGTACGGGGCGTGCTGCAATTCAAAGTGCGCGGCATTCCCTTTAGTTTGTAAAAGGAGTCTTTTTATGTATCAGGCTGTAATTTTTGATTTGGATGGAACGCTTCTGGACACCATCGGGGATCTGGCCGCGGCAGGAAATTTTACTTTGCAAACAATGGGGTTTGCCGGCCACACGGTGGAAGAGTACAAATATATGGTGGGAAACGGTATTCCCATGCTCCTGCACCGGATGTTGCCTGAGAAAGCGCGCACCCCGGCGGACGAACAACGGGCTGCCGACCTGTTTTTTCCCTATTACAATGAACACAAAGAGGACACGACCAAGCCATACGAGGGCATGCCCGCTTTGTTGGAGAGCCTGCGGACTGCGGGAGTAAAATTGGGTGTGGTATCTAATAAGGAAGATCATTTGACACGTCAAGTGATTGAACGATACTTTCCGGGCGTATTTCATGAGGTGCGCGGGCATGTGTTGGGCACGCCCACCAAGCCCGATCCTCATTTGGTAAACGAGATGCGCAAGGCGTTTTCTCTGATGCCAGAGCAGGTGCTGTATGTGGGAGACAGCAATGTGGACATGTTCACTGCAAACAATGCGGGTCTGGATGGATGCGGAGTTCTGTGGGGGTTCCGCACGGCTGCCGAGTTGCAGCAGGCCGGTGCAAAGTATTTGGTACATACTCCTGTTGAACTGGAAAAACTGATTTTCGAAAAATGAAAAAGACACAGGCCTCACAGCCTGTGTCTTTTTTACTTTTTCGGGCACTCCTTTTCCTGCGTGGAAAGAGGATGCCAGCGAGGCGTTCCTTTTTTGGGAAAAACAGTTGCCGAATCCGGCGCAGCACGAATTCTACCAGGGAAAACCACAGATGTCCTAAAAACACGATTCCCGTAAGAATCAGCACCACAAGACCCGCTTGTTCCAACATGTGTCTCATTTTTTTATAAACTGATTCAGGAAAAAGTCTGTGAATGCCGCAAGTTCCTTTTCTTGGGACACATACACATAAAGGCTTTCATCTTCCAGCCAGTCATAGGCATTGATGCCGATGTAACTTTTGCGGTCCGGATAAATAATGAAGGCATCGGTGGGATATTTATTTCGGTAGGCCTTCAAGATTTCTGACCGGCGGTAGAAAGTCGGGTCTCCACAGCCGGAAAGATCCGGTACGGTGGGAACAACCACCACGGTTTGTTCGGTCTCGTTCCAACCCACAATCAAATTTCCAATCTTGGTTTTGCTTCCATGAACAAAACCGTAATTGAACCGTGACACATCTTCTGTGTACCCGAAAATCAGCCGGTATTTGTCTCCATCCGGTACCACCTGATTGAACAAAGTGCGCATTTTCTTTGCGTTGGCATTGCTCTTTTCCATGTCGACTTGTGGTCCCTTAAACAGCTTTGCAAAAAATCCCATGTGTGTTTCCTCCCGATGTTAAGATAAATTTGAAGGTGCGGAACGCGATCCGGCGTCCGAGCATCCTTTTGCACAAATAAAGATATATTTTAAAATTTGTTTTTATTTTTTCTAAAAAATGCCGCCCGCGCAGAGTACCCAAGCAGGTCCTGTTCGGGCGGAATTTTATTGTTCGGATAAATCGGTATTTCGCAAACCCTCAAGAAAATCCACAATGGAGCGGATCTGAAAAGACACGGTCTCATCCACAGCCTCGGGAATCAGCATGGGCAGTGTATGGGGAATCGCGCGTCGCAGCGTCATGACGGCAAGGCTCAGGTTGATAAACAGGGAAATCCGTTCACGCTCGGGCCGAATGCCGAAGCACTCCAAAATCTGACTGAAAAGGCGAAATTGCTTTTCTCGGAAGATACGCCGGTTTTTTTGTGACAGGCGTCCAAAAATCTGCTGCTGCTGTTCAATGGTAAGAACGGCAATTCCATTCTTTTCTCCATAGCAGCAACTGAATAAGAAAGTTTCCACTCCCTGTCGCCAGCTTAGGTCCGGGTCGTCCATCAGCTTGTGCGCATAGGCGAGAATTTTTGGCTGTTGCAGATATAGGGCCTCTACAATCAGTTCTTCCTTTGTGGGAAAGAAAGAATAGAAAAATGTGCGCGAAATGCCTACTTCTTTGTAAATTTGTTCCACAGTAGTGTGCTGGATGCCCTGCTGGGACATCAGCGCTAACCCTGTGGCAATCAAGGACGCACGGATGTGTTCGCGCTCTTGCTCTGAGTAGGCGACTTTCGGCATGTTCTTCCCTTCTTTCGAATAAAAACAAAATTTTAAAATTGTATTTATTTTAGCACAGACCCACTCTGCGCGCAAGCATCAAAAAAAGGCCCGCGCTAAGCGGGCCTTTTTCAAGAAGATTTGGATTGATTCTGGCGTGCGGCGATCCATCCGGCGACCAGCAAACATACCGGCCACAGAGCCAGTCCGTACACAGCGACAATCCCGTAGTTCAAATACACGGGGCGGTTGTAACAGACCATAGCCCAAAGAAAATCGGTGAGCACCTCAGCGGCCAGAAACCAGAACACGGTGTTTTTGGCCGCTCCCTTTTTACGGGTGCGTTTCATGGAGAAAAGAACCGCAAAATAAGCGATTGCACACAAGGCCCATCCTGCTAGCCAGAGCTCGGCCCCGCGGACCTGTCCAATGGAAAGAATGGCTGTGCACATAAGGCATTCCTCCTGTAAAAAAGCAGTTAAAACCGGCCTGCGTCCCGCAAGGCTTTAACCTTCAAAAGTGCAGTGCAGGTCTTTCCGTCTACGATTTCACCAGAGAGAACTTTTTCCACTGCCTCATCCAAAGGCAGAGTGAATACCGAGAGAAATTCGTCCTCGTCCAAATGCTGTCCCACCGGGTGTAGATCTTTGGCTGCGTACAAATATATGATCTCGCTGCAATAGCCGCAGGTGGGAATCATAGGCGACAGGTCCACATAAGTGTCCGCCTGCAGGCCTGCTTCTTCTCCCAGCTCCCGTTTGGCAGCTTCAAAGGGGTCCTCGCCCTTTTCCAATTTGCCCGCCGGAATCTCAATCAGTTCTTTGTCCAGGGCGTAGCGGTACTGGCGTACCAGATACACTTCTCCTTTTTCGTTCAAAGCAACAATGCCTGCACCCCCGTGGTGATGTACCACTTCGCGGGTGGAAGTGCGGCCGTTTTCCAGTTCCACTTTATCCAGTGTCACGCGGATGACCCGTCCGCAAAAGAGTTCCTCAGAGCTCAGTGTCTTTTCAAAATGCGCCATACTGTGCGCTTCCTTTCTCTTAGGATTCCGACGCAGCCGACGCGTCCCCGTCCCTGATGCAGCGAACCTTTTCCACGCGGCGCTCGCTGGTCTTGAGCACGGTGAACACGATTCCGCCGTAGTGGACCTGGGCGTGCTCATTCTCATCGGGAATGCGTCCCAATCGGTCGATCACAAGGCCGCCCACGGTGTCGATGTCGTCCGGGTCGTCCTCATCGGGCTCGGGCAATTCCAAATCAAAGGCGTCAAACAGATCCTCAAGGTCCGCCGAGCCTGTGGCGATGAATCCGTCGCCGTCTGGCACAAGGTCCTCTTCCTCGTTGTCGTATTCGTCCTGAATGTTGCCCACGATTTCTTCCAGCACGTCTTCCATAGTCACAAGACCGCTGGTGCCGCCGTAGTCATCCACCACAACGGCAATCTGGGTGTGTTTGCGGCGGAATTCCAGCAAAAGCTCCCGGGCACGG
>NZ_CAUWGY010000063.1:0-12994 GCF_963558415.1 uncultured Ruthenibacterium sp.
AAAGTTTTCAGAAAGAATGAGAAAAGCATGTTGCAAAATTGCAACAAAAAGGCAAAAAGAAAAGGGCGTTTACAACGGGTTAAAAAGCCCATGTAAACGCCCTTTTAAAGTGTGTAAAAACGATTGTTTACGGGTGTGAATGAGGCAGCATGCAGCGCTTTCATTGCACCCTTTTGTCATGGATTCGGAGGCACGCCGCTGATGTGTACCGCAGCTTTGTTTGCGGGATCTGCCGCTTCAACGATATCCTCCAGAACGATCTCCCCAATGTCCGGGTTTTGAAGCCTTTTGATGAGGTCGCTTGCATAGTTCGAACCGCGGGAAATGACGATCCCCGTGAGCAGAGTACCCAGCCAGTGAACGGAGAAAGAAATACCCATAAGGGCAAAGATATCAGCCCCAGCGGCGAAGCAGATAAAAACTGCAATGAGGATAGCAGCCAACTGCGTTCCGAAGGTTTTGTACTGTTTGTTCTCAAGCATCGTAATG
The DNA here is from genome assembly GCF_963558415.1 of uncultured Ruthenibacterium sp. Taxonomy (NCBI): domain Bacteria; kingdom Bacillati; phylum Bacillota; class Clostridia; order Eubacteriales; family Oscillospiraceae; genus Ruthenibacterium; species uncultured Ruthenibacterium sp. The sequence goes on from NZ_CAUWGY010000063.1 coordinate 490, forward strand.
ATGGTCTTAGCGTATTGGACCAGAGCCTCGACGATGATTGCAAGAGACAGGATAAGAAGAAAAGCCTGCATAAAAACGTCCTCCTTAATGAAAAAATATACACAGAAATGAAAGAACACAGCCGATGCTAGACGCCTGCAACATACGCCTTAATATCAGACAGTTTTTTGTCCGAAACATCCGCGCGCTGTGTGGCCGCGTCACGCTCTTTTGTCAGCTGCGCAACCTGCGCTTCCAGTTCGGATGTATCACCATCACCAGCCTGCGCCATACATGCCGTAATAGCATCCCCTGCGGACAGGCTCACGATTTCGCTGCGATCAGGGAGCACCACGGCATAACGCTTTGCTGTGCCAGCCTGGATGCGCACCCAGGTATAAGTGCCGTCGCTGCCCACCTCAGCCTGCACCGGGTAATATTCGCCCACTTTCAAGCGGCCACCGTTGTATCCCACATCGACAGCGGTTACATCCGCAGCCGAGAATACCTCGCACTTTTCCGAAAGTACCTTCAAAAATTTCATGTCGTCATCCTCCGTCCCGTTGATTGCTGCACCATATGTGCCCACAGCATTGGGGTGCCCGGTGTATGCCGTGGGGTCAAGCCCCGCCCCGGTGGTCGTGGCCCGCACCTCAAAATGGCAGTGTGCAAAGGGCGGGCTTGCCAGTGCCGCGTTGCCCGTGTTGCCCATCACTGCCAGCGCATCACCGCTTTTCACCCTCTGGCCCACGGATACCAGATTCCGCGCGTTGTGGCAGAAATACAGGTAGTTCACCGCGTCCGGCGTCTGGCCTGCGTCCAGCTCCACGCACACATACCAGCCCCATTCCCATGTTTTGTTGTCTGTGGACTTGTCCACTTTGCGGGCCGTAATGACCCTCCCGGAAATGCTTTTGCCCTTGTAATCGGGCATCAGGATGGTATCGCTGTCCAGCCCTTCCTCGTCGCTGCCGCCATGCCAGCCCTTGCCGTTGTTCCGTGTATAGCCCCATCGGCTGTACCCGTACCGCACCCGCGTGCGGCCCTTAAAAATCGCCATGCTGCCACCTCCTTCAGAGTATAAGAAAGCGCCCCAACGGGGCGCTGCGGTCATGTATCGCTTGCCAGTCGTTCTCCGAGCGTAACGGACAGCTGGCGTCCGTATACAGCCGGGGTCTTGCTGGTTTCTTTCTGCAGCTCGATTTCTTTATCCTCCCAATCGCCCACCAGCGAGAAGGCCTCAAACAGCTTGTTGCTGACGCCTTCAAGCTGCTCATCCGGTTCATTCGCGGTTTCGTTGTCGGGATAATAGATGCGGAAAGATTCAAGGTTTTCGGATATGATATCTGCCCGGATAGCGTCAAACTGTTCTGCGCCCGCCCGGAATGTGATCTGCACCGTATTGCGCCGGCGGTTGCGCATCATGCCTTCGCCCTCGTTGGGCTGCTCAATCTCATATTTGTGTCCGTTTGCCAATCTGATCAAACTCATGGTATATATTCCTCCTGAATCGGTTCACGACGGTTACACCACCGTACAGCTTTGCGCAGCTCTGCGATCTCATTATGGACATAGATTCGAGCTGTGACGGAGATGTCTTTATGACCTAAAATTTTACTAATTGAATAAATATCTGCGCCGTGCCGGCGCAGGTATGTGCCGTAAGTGTGCCGGAGTTCATGCGCGGTAAGCTCCGGCATGCCAGGGTGCGCCTGTGCAAGTCTTGCCATTTCCGCCTTGAGCCTTCGGCTCCATGTATCGGGTCTTAGGGCGATATCACCGGAAATTAGATACTTTCCCGCGTAGCGCCGCTGGAGGGCATCTATCGCCTGCAGAGCACGGTCAGAAAGGGGGCAGACGCGATAGCTTCCACACTTGGGAGACCGTTCCACTGGCTTGCCCGATACCCATGCGATACTGCGCTGCACACGATAAAGCCTGCGCCGGCGGTCAATATCCTCGGGACGCAGCCCAACCAGCTCCCCGCGGCGCATCCCTGTCTCAAGCAACAGGACAACCTCCGGCATACGGCTCAAAAACCAGCGGGAGGCGATCTCGATTTGTCTGTCATTGTAGACCTCCTTGATCTGAGGCAGAGCCATGCTTTCCAGCTTGCAGCCATCAGCGGGGTTGCTGGTGCACAGTCCATTACTGCATGCGCTGCGAAAAATTCCATTGACACACATGCGGATCTTGCCGCACATGCTGGGCGAGAGGGAGGATGCCTGCTGATAGAACCGCAGGATGTCCGCTGGCGTCACATCCACCAGAAGCATGTTTCCAAGTGCCGGAAGGATATGCCGCCGGATGGGCAGCTCGTATGTGGTGCTGTATGCCGGATCTGTGATATATGGCCGCTTGTACAGAAGCAGCCACTGAGCGGCCCAGCCTGATACCGTGTAAAGGTCGGAACATTTTTCAGCCTGTCCATGTTCAGCGATATATGCAAAATATTTCGCCTTTGCATCAGCCTTTGAACGCCCATGAAATGCCCTTTTAACGGGTGTTTTATCCGCCTTATACGCAACCGTTCCGTAGTATGTTTGCAGTTTTTTCTTGTTCATTGCATCGCCCTCCAAAATAGCTTTTACACTATTTTAAAGGGTCTTTGCTTCCGATGCTAATTCTCCAGGCGTGAAGGTGGGAACAAAAGGAGCTGCGATACAGGATTATAACCTTCCGGGGAACACAGTTATTGCTCCGATAAAAATAGATTCCGGATGGGGATTCGGACACTGGCAAAGCTGGGCGGATGCAGACAATATCGCAACCACAACTTCCAATGCAGGAAATGCATTTACGAACCTCGGTATTATGCAACCGTCCCTATATCTTAATTATGTGGTGAAGGTATAAGCTCGGCTGCATGTTGTTGTGATTATCACCGCCGCCGGAATTCCGGGTGTTTGTTGGATCAGCCCATTTTACGCCCGCTCCCTCTTGACTGTTGATGCGCCCGTTCTCTGCGCCCGTGCTGTATAGATAGGCGGAATAGGGATGCGAGTGCGAAGGGATTTCGGATATTCCCAATTTGTGGGCCGTTTCACCGCATTGAGCGCCTGGAGAATTAGCATCGGAAGCTGGTACCAGCTTCCGATGCTAATTTAGGGCAGAAAGTAGGTGCTAAAAGTGTCTCTTTGACCGAAGCGCAAAATGGACGCCATTCTCACATGCTCCCTATGGACTATGGGCAGCATGATGGTTCCAATCGAGGTCCGGATGTTTGGTCGGACTATGGGCGATTTGACACAAATCGTTCATATAACAGTGCCGACTCCGGAGAGGGCGCAGCCCATGAAAATCGACAGCCAAGTTTAAGCCTTAATCAAATAATTAAGGTATAGAGAAGGCTGTATGATGGGGAACGGAGTGCTGTCCCCGGAAGACATTGTCTCCCAGGCCAGACTGATTTTGGAACCCGTTCCGCTTGCCAATGAATCGCTCGCCGCCCCATCAGAAACCAGAACACGACTTTGCTGTCCGCTGGCGCTGAGGTATCCATGAGTGTGCTTTGCCATCTCGGTTGGAAGCTGTGCATGTGACGTCGCTCCGCGGATTCCGCCACACCCCCAATTAGCATCGGAAGCTGGTACCAGCTTCCGATGCTAATTTAGGTGCGAAAGCAGGCGCAAAAACTCACGCTCTCACGAATGCAGAATTGCCCGTGCTAAGCGGGGGCATCGTTATGCACAGTTCGAATGCTGGTACGAATATCCAGACTGTAAACGGAGTATTCAAACCAGCAATCACAAACAGCGGGAAATACCGTGCCGGTGGCGATCTGGTGAGCGATGCCGGGACTAGTTCTGTCGGCCATTTTTCATTGAATATAGGCGGAGGACAGGCTATGTTACTGATTCAGCCGTCGCTATATCTTAATTATTTGATTAAGACGTAGGGACGGCTGAACAACGGAGAGGGGCAGGTCAGCGCCAGTCCATTTGTTATTTACTCCATACAAATTCGCGGCTCCGGCGTCGGCAACCACGGCCTTAAAGCTCGTTTGCCACGTTGCCAGTGCGGGTTCACTGGGTAAATAATCCCACGTAAAACTTCGCGTTTCTGCACCCACTTGGGAGCCCAGTGAATTAGCATCGGAACCTACCGCCACTCTACCGCGCATGTCCGGGAGGTTGAAAGTGGTGGAACCATCGCCGGAGCCGTAGGTCGTTCCGATGACGGAAAAGAGCTGCGCATAGGTAGTGCGGGAGACTGCCTGGCCCTGGCAGAGCAGCCAGCCAGTAGGAGCGGCAGCGCCCGCGAACGGGATCACGCATCCGACGGGCATGACCGGCACAGCCTTGTTGTTGGCGTCACCAACAGAAAACTCGCCGGACTTTGAAGTGCTGATGCATCCATAATTGAGTGTATCAGGCCGGTATTTGGAAGCAGAGGACTGCCTCCAGGGCAAAAAAGGCCACTTGGCCATAAATCAAAACTCCTCTCCATAGACACCGGAGACCGGCATCCCATCTAATTTTATTTTGTCAGCGGCCGACATTAGGCCGTTGGCGGACTGCGTAGCCACGCCGTAGGTGGTGTTTGTGCCAGGGATGCCGAGAGCTGTGACGTCAGCCTTTACAACCGCTGACGCCGCGCTCACATGCCCATATGTATCGACCGTGACTTTGTACAGGCCGGACGGCCTTTGTGTGTAGGATGGATGCGTGTACTTGTTGGCCCCGGTGGAAACACCGTTGAGCTTCACCTTGTCCGCCGCTGACATGAATCCGGCGGCGGCAGTAGTGGCAGCAGTGTGGGAATGGGAGCGCAGCGCGTAGCGGGACTCTATTTTCTGCAGAGCATAAGTCAGCCGCTGCAGTGATACCCATTTCATATAGCGTCACCTCATCCGGCAGCAAGATCCGTAAATATCTGGTCAATCTCGGCATTGGTGCATTCTTCAATCGTGAACGCACCGCCGAGCGCATCCCAGGCTGTGCCGTTCCACGCAACGTTCGTGCCGGTAGGGCCATAGGAGGACGCAGCCTGGATGTCATAGACATCGCCCGCCACCTGGCCGGAGGCAGGCAACTTTGAAGCGTCTGCGACAGAACCCTTGTAACGGTACATCTGCGTAATATCGCTCTTGAGTGCGTAAGAGGAAGCTGCGCCGAATTCGTCGAGCTTCTTTTTGTCGACTGCCGACATGAGGCCGTTGGCAGACTGCGTGACCGGACTGTATTTAGTGTCGTTATCCGCGCCCCATACCGCCGTGCCGTCGGCAGACCAACGAAGGATCTGTCCGGACGCGCCGCCCGTTGGAATGTGCTTGCTGCCGGAGCTTGTGGGATGTACATATTTGTTCGCGCCCGCAGCGATCCCGTCGAGCTTATCCAGGTCGGCCTGCTCAATCTGGTCCAGCACTGTCTTGTTGCCGTGGCTGTGATTGCCCTCACTGGCAGAATTGACCTTTTCTTTCAGTGCGTCGTCGAGATCCGTCTCAGAAACTTGGCTTTTGCCCGCCAGCGCTCCGGTCGGTACGGAAACATTCACCTTGCGTGCAGCGGATGGCGTCAAGTCCGCTCCATTGACCTGAACGCCGACGATAATATTTTTCTCCGCAGCCGCCGGTGCATGAGCCGCCTGACTGTGTGTGTACGCTGCATCGTAGTTGTCCTTGAGCGCAGCAGTCAGGTCATTGGCGGAAAGGCCCTTGCCGTCCACTTTGTCAACTTTCCCTTGCAGCAGCGTGTGTATTTTGCTGATCGCATAACGCAGCTTATCAAGAGATACCCATTTTGTAGCCATAATCAAAATCTCCTTTTCTGTACCCCGAGATCCTTAAAAATGTTGTCAATATCTTCGTTAGTCGCCTCTTCGAGGACCGGTTCGGTGCCTGTAGAGGGCACTCCGGTATCCACGTACTCGCCAAGATCCGGATCGTAGACCCACCAGGTGCCTGATTGGATGTGAGGATAAGTGTTCGCAGCGTCCCGTGCATCCTGCGCTGCGTCCTGTGCCAGGAGACGGTCATTCTGAACGAGCTGTATAAACTGCTGGTATTCATCCGGGGTATATCCGGGCGGCGGCTGTGTCCCCGCATCCGGATGGTACAGGACCTCGAACCCGATCTCTACCGTGTAGAGGACTGTTCCGTCTATCCCCACGCCGTCGATCACTGCCGGGTGATACCCGGATTCGGCCAGGGCTTGGGGCGGAACAGGAAGAACACCATCATCAGGAATGAAGAACGGGACGGCATTCTCATGCCCGCAGGCTCGGAACGTAACACGTTTCTGCAGCCCATCCCATTCAGAGGAAAACGAAAACACAAGCGTTTCATCCGTGACGCTACCAGCCGTGCCGAGCGTGACGCGGGCCGGAGAGACCCGGTACCCATTCACAGATATCTGGACCGGCATAGGCTCACCTCGCTAAAATGTTTCTCCGTGCATATCTACTTCGCCGTTGTTGTCGGCGTCATAGACGCTTTTGAGCATAAGGCCTGTCTGGTCCTTGACGCCCTGAAGCTCTGTGCGCAGCTGCTCGATGAGCTGCTGCGCCTGCTCCTGCAGCTGCGCAGTGGGGATACCAGTGATCCCGTCGCGCATGATACCGCAATAGGTTTCATTGAGCCTCAAGTCCGTAACATCGGACTGCAATATCTTCACTGCGCCCGGCTGCACAAGGATGGACGCCACATAGACCTCATCGGCATGCGTGTCCCGCACGGGCGCGGTGAATGTGGGCGCATTGGAAAACGCCCCCTTGCGCAGAAGTGTCTGCGGGGCGTTGTTGTCCTTGTCCAGACGCAGTGCAATGACGTCGATGCGTGACAGCGTACCGTCTGCAGGGTCCAGTATAAAGGTCTCCGGTTCTTCCATCCATACAGCGGTTCCCCAACGCGCATCGCGCAGAAGCCAGCTGTAACCGGGCTGCAAAGTGACAGACATCCCGGTCCCTGAAGCTGTCACGGCGAAGTTGTCGCCGCTGGAGAGCACGCCGCGTGTGCGGGTCGCAAACCACGCCCCCAGTGCGTCCGCCTCATATCCTGTATTATCGAGGGGAAAGCAGTGTAACATCGTTAGACCTCCTGTAAAATAGAGATATCCCCGAGCTGCAACACAACGCTGCGGCCCGACGCCTCATAGATCGTGCGCACACCGGTCAGACGTGCCGCGAGCCGGAGACCATACCGGGTGAGTTTTAACGGGAGGACGTCCCCGAGAAAGTAGTCCTCACCGTAATACATGAGATCCTGCCCGGCGTTTGCCGTGACCTCCAGCTTCTTTATCTTCTCAGCAAGTTTTTCAAGGCCCCGCACCCGGAGCAGCGCCTCGTACTCGGCGTCTGTGTAGGTGTGTTTGGTGTACGAATATTCAGGATTTCCGTCCTCATCCACTTCTCCGGTCGGCGTGGCGACCTGATACGAGGTGGAAATATCCTTTGCATCCACCCATAACTCCCGGCGGTCATCGCCGGCCCAGCTGCCCAGGGCTACGGTCACGACCTTGCGGTCCGCGCCTTGATCCTGCCCGCCGACCACCGCCACGTTCTTCCAGTCGGCGTCCGAATCCACGATGCGGATGTCCGTGAGATTCCCGATGTCGTCGCCAAGATACCCGACAAAGGCGTCGGAGCCCTCGCTGCTCCGGTCTGTGCCCTGGTATACGCTGAATGTTTCCACGCCGGTAGCAGGGTCAAAAGTCTCGCGGAATCCCAGGCCATGGGCTGCGGCCAATTCCTCCAGTGATTTCAGCACGCTGCCCCAGGACGTCTGGCTGTCGGTGGTGGGCGTGAGCCCCACCGGTTCGGCCGAAGCGCCCGGCAGCCCGCGCCGGTTGTCGTTTACAAGCTTGTACATAGCCGTTTCAACGTTCTTTACAAGCGTTGTCCACATGGCCACACGTCTCGCCCAGCGGTTTGTGGAAAGTGGCGCCCGCACGGTCATAGTAGCTTTTTCACCCGTGTCGGATATCTCGATCTGAGCGATCACGGAGCTTTCGGGCTGGTCTGTGCACCAGAGCCTGCGTCCACGCCGGAGCAGGTCCAGATTCTTGTCTGTGGCCGCGCACACGAGCTTGACTTCGCCCGCCCCGGCATACAGGGACAACCACTGCAGAGAGTCGATATCCTCCACTACGCCCTGGCGCAGGAAGTCTTCATCATACACATACAGGCTATACACCGGCCCTCACCCCCCTGGGCGCCAAAACACTGACGCGCAGCCCTTCCCGATTGTCCGCCGCATCGTAGCGGAAGGTGTTGACGCCGGGCTGCAGCTGCATATTCATATCGCTGTCCGGCGACAGGTACCGGAACCCATTTTCCTCCACGCCGTCCGCATGGCGGTAGATCACGCGCTTGCTGCCGTAAACGGTGGAAATGGTAAAGCTTTCTCCAGCCTGCAGAGTCTTTGTGATGCGCAGCGCGGAGCCGGTCTCCACCAGCAGCACCTCGGGGGCCTGTACCTGGGCCGTGGCTTTCAGTTCGACCGTGAGGTCGATGGCGACATCGCCATCGTTGAGCACGCGCTTGAAAGCGCTCGCCTCATACTTCGAGATGTACCATTTCCCGCCGGTGAAAAACGGGAATTTGAACAATGCCTTGATGCCGGCGAGAAGCGTGTTTGCATCATCCGCCGTCCGCCAGTAGGGATAGGGACAGTGCAGGATGAACTGAAACTGTTGCATCTCAGCGGTCTCCTCCATGACAGGCGTGCGCTTCGGTGTCCCTTCCAGATACCAGCTCTCGCCGTCCTCATGGATGAAAAAACGCGCCGGGACCATCGGGCTCACGCAGGACAGAAGCGCCCGCCTGTTTTCTTTCAGGTCCCCGAACAATACGCCCGTGACCGTGAGGTCTCTGGGCCGTACCGACTGGGAGGAGCGGGTAGAACCGATCTGGTTCACACCCTGTGTCTCTGAGATAGTTATTTCATTGGAGGAAAGGCCGTCGATGTCTGTGATCCAGAAGTCGCTGTCTTCACTGAAGGAAACGGCGCCGTTTTCCGTGACATATTCAAAGGTAAGCATTTACGGCAGCCTCCATTCGTCTCTTTCCATTGCCGCCATGGCCTCGGTACTCATCTCGGCCGGGCTGAGCGCGTCATGGCTGTAAATATTCTGTACAAAGGTCCTGCTGGATGCGCCGCCGACATTGGTGACGGACATACCGGACGCTGCCGCGCCGGCTGTGGCGAGCTGCAGGTTGTTCATCATGACGCCCTGGCGGAGCATAGCCACCGCCTGAGACGCCTTTGCGTTGAACGACAGGATACCGCCGGCCGCCTCAATGGCAGACTGGACGGAATGTTTCATCTGGTCCACGAGCCCGCCCTCGCCCTTTTTGACGCCCTGCGTCCAGCCTTTCATGGTCATAAGGCCGATCATGTTCTCAAACAGATGGGACGGAGAACGGATATCCAGCTTCCGTTTTGCGGCATTGTAGGCAGCGGCCGCAGCGTCAGCCATGGCGCTCACAAGCCCGGACGTCCCGGCGTTGATACCGGAAATGATACCGTTGATCATCTGCTGTCCAATGGACGGAAAATTCGACGCCTTGACCTGGTTTTCCGCCGCGGTCCTGGCGTCCCGGATGAGCTGCAGGGTAGAATCCTCAAGCGCCGGGTTCTTTTCCACACCCGCCGCGATGTCGTCCACCATATCCGAGCCGGAGTTCGTGACCTCCGGCAACCCCAGCTCCGTCATGAGGGCTTTTGTGGCAGCCTCGGATCCATTGGCAAAAACCTCGCTCAGCTCGCTGAGCTGCGTATCGGAAGCCCTGACCAGCTCCGCCACGGTAGCGGCGGATTCGGGACCGGCATCGCGCAGCTGCTGGAGCAGGCCCTGGTCAAGCCCGCGCTCCGCAAGCGTGACCAGATTTTCGGACCATTGCTGCAAGGCTTCCTGATTGTGCCGCAGGTTAGCGATCATCTGGGAAACGCTTACCTTACTCTTCGTCTCGATACGGTCGAACATATTGGTAGCCGCATCTGTGTAGGACTGGAGCGCGTTGGAGCGCCGCTCCATCTCTTCCTCCTGGGCAGCAGCCACGGCCTCGGCGTTGTCGATGATGCTCTGAGCAGCAGCCGTATCGGTCTGGGCGATCTGTGCCTCCACCTCGGACTTGCGGGCCGCAATATCTTCTTCCTGAAGGATATATGCTTCACGGGTAGCATTAAGCTGTTCCATGAGTTCGTTGTACTCGCTCTGCTTGAGCGCCTTATCCGCAAGCTGAGCATCCAACTCCGCCTGTTTTTCATCCAGTTCCTGCAGATTCTGTTTGAGGGTAGCCTCTTCCTGGTACAGCTCATTTTGCCGGGTAATGAGTGCATTGCTTTCGTCCAACGCCATCTTGGCGTCAATGTACTCGTTCATCTGTTCCGTGTTGAGGTTGAGATAATCGCCCTCTTCACTGTAGGAAAGGTTCAGCCCGTCATATTCCGCATTGAGCTGCTCCACATAGGACTTCAGCAGGGCCTTGTCGGCTGCGGATTTGTTTTCTTTGCGCGACAGCTCCGTGATCTGTGCAGCCAGTTTTTTGGATGCATCCGCTTCAGCCTTGAGGGACTTCACATTGTCCTGGTGGCTTTTGGCGCTGGAATCGGTGGACTGCTGCAGGTTTTCCTGTGCGCTGGCCAGCTCCTCCACAGCTTCCGACTGCTGTTTGAACGCCTCGGTGTCCCTGGTCAGCCATTTGATGAGGGCGGCGATGCCCGTGACGAGCAGGGCCGCGGCGGCGATCACGAGCCCCACGGGCCCCAGCAGCGCCTTGATGGCCACGCTCAGCGCCGTAGTTGCGGCTGTGAGCAGGGTAGACGCAACTGTGGAGAGGGACAGCCCGGCGGACATGCCGCCGAGTGCAAAGGTCTTCGCGGTGATGACGCCGGTGCTGGCCATCTCCGCCACGATCTGTTCTTCAGTGGCGGTTTTGCCCAATTTCGCGATGGCAGCCGCCCGCGCTTCCGCCAGCGCCTTTTTGTCCAGCGTAGGTACGAGCAGTTTGTTTGCTGCATCCGCCGCGATCGCCGCAGCTGCAGCAAGCTCCTGCTGGCGGGTAAACGCCTGCATGACTTTGTTGGTCCCATAGGCCAGCATGAGGCCGGCCACGGAGATGGCAAGGATGTCCACATTCTCAATGACCGGCGGAAGCACCGCGGCCACCGCCTTCAGAGCTTTTTCAAACAGGCTGCCGAAGGTTTTGATGGCGTCGCGCATCGTGGGCCTGTTCAGTGCCTCCTGTGTATCATCAATGGACAGGATAATGGACTGGACGCCGCGCGTAATAGCAGCGCCCATATTGTCAAACGTAGCGCCCCAGCTTGCGCCGGCCTCTTTGGCCGCGCCGGACAGGGACGGAAACCGGGAGGTACCGGTGGTCATAGCCAGGTTCATCGTGTTGATGAAGTCCATAGCCGAGAGCTCGCCGTCGCTCATGATCTGTGTGACGTCCGAGGCGGTGACGCCGATGGCGTCCGCATACATTTCGATGGCCGGGATGCCGGCATTCAGCAGCATCTCCATGTGCTCCATGGTGACGTTGCCTTTCGTCTGCATCTTACTGAGCGCCTCCGTTACGGAGCCAAAGGCCGCGTTGGAGCCGTCGCCGTAGAATGCCACGGCGTCGCCCCAGGCCCGCACGGTCTCGGTCGATTTGGATATCTCCATACCGCGCGACGTGAAATTCTGCACAGCCCGCGCCGCATAGTCGAGGCCGTATGCCGTGCCGGACACGATCTCCGTGGTCTCCGCCAGCGCCTCATTCGTGGCGGAAACGTCGCCGGTCATAGTCGTCATAACGCGGGAGAACTGCTCCATGGTGTCGATACGGCCCATGGCCTTGTCTACCGAATTGGCGACCATCTGGAACCCTTTTTCCAGAAGTTTGAAGATCCCCAGGCCGGATACAAGGTTGTTGATTTTGTTCGCCCCGGTCTGGAAGCCTTTGGCGTCCAGTTCGGTATCAAAAACCAGTGTGCCGTCATATGCCATCCGTCAGTTCACTTCCTTCCTGCGTGCCTCTTCCATTTCGCGGTGTATTTGTTCAGAGCGCCGCCGCATCCGTTCCTTCATATCCTGCTCCATCGCCCTGGGACTGCGCTTTTTCGCTGCGATCAGGGGGGCGAGTTTCCAGTGGTCTTTTTGCTTCTGCACGGCTTTTTTCATTGCACGGTCCTTGATCTCTGAGATATCCACCGTGCGGTAATAGATGATCCTGCCCATGGGCGTTGTGTCCGGCAGTGAAAACAACAGAGCGCGGAACTCCCACCAGTGCAGAAAATCGACCGTGGCAAGGTCGATGTTGTATGTCGTGCGGAACGCCGAATAGATCAGCGCCGCATCCTTGTCGAAATCATAGGCCCGAGGCGCATGCACCGTGGCCTCGCGCCTGCGTTTTTCAGCTTCTGTTTCTTCCGCCCCGCCGCAGTAGAACCAGAACAGCTTTTGAACAGCGTCGTCGAAATCCGGCGGGATCTTCTCGAACAGGAGCTGGAACCCGGCGTAGACCTTGGCTACGTCCGGCAGCTTTTCATCTGCCAGCGCCCGCTCGAACTGGATCATATTCCGAAAATCCGGATAGA
>NZ_CAUWGY010000064.1:0-12907 GCF_963558415.1 uncultured Ruthenibacterium sp.
GGGAAATGCGTGTGGTATCCAAGCCGATGCCAGCAATCATTTCCATTCTCCTCTCTTGGGATTCCTAGTTTTCAGTATACTGTTTTTTTGCTTCAAAATCCAGTCAAGGACTTGAATTTTCGGTAAATGAACGGTATAATATGCTAAAACGCTATGACAAAGAGAGTACACACGAGACAATGTCTCAAGAGAAAGGTATCAATGGGCTGAAAATACCTGACAGAAGAGCGTGTGGAAGTTCACTTTTGAGCGGTCCTGCTGAAGGCGAGTAGCTGGTAGGTGGGGACGGTGGCCGCCGTTATCGGGCGAAAGAGTGTTTGCTCTTGTACAATCGTACGGCAAAAATATGGGTGGTACCGCGGAGCTTTCAGGCTTCGTCCCTGTCTAAAGGCAAGGGACGAAGCCTTTTTTCGTCCCAAAATTTCACAGTAAAGGAGAAAGAACGTTGAAAGAGGCACTGCAAAATATCAAGGCCACAGCAGATACGTTGATCGCGCAGGCGGAAAGTACCGCTCAGGTAGAAGAACTGCGCGTTCGCTTCCTTGGAAAAAAGGGCGAGCTGACTGCTATTTTAAAACAGATGGGTAAGCTTAGCCCGGAGGAGCGTCCTGTGGTAGGAGCTTTGGCGAACGAGGTGCGCGAGGCGATTACTGCGGATATTGCGACCCGCACCAAAGAATTGGAACATGCGGCGTTAAAAGCGCGTTTGGCACAAGAGGAAATTGACGTGACACTGCCGGGCAAACGTCCTGTGCAGGGAAATCGTCATCCGTTTGAGCAGGTCTTGGGCGAATTGAAGGAGATTTTCCTTGGAATGGGATTTGATGTAGTATCCGGCCCTGAGGTGGAATTGGATCACTACAACTTTGAAATGCTGAACATGCCCAAAAGCCATCCGGCGCGTGATACACAGGATACTTTTTATATCACGGAGAACGTGCTTTTGCGTACGCAAACCAGTCCTGTGCAGATTCGCACGATGGAAAATCAGAAACCGCCCATTCGCATTATTTGTCCGGGACGCGTGTATCGTTCTGATGCGGTGGACGCTACGCATTCACCAATTTTCCATCAGATTGAAGGCCTGGTAGTGGATAAGAATATCACCTTTAGTGATTTAAAGGGAACGCTGGAAATGTTCATTAAAAAGTTGTATGGCGAGGGCATTCGTGTTCGGTTCCGTCCCCATCATTTTCCATACACTGAGCCCAGCGCTGAGATGGATATGAGCTGTTTCAAATGCGGTGGCAAAGGATGCAGTCTGTGCAAAGGCGAGGGCTGGATCGAAATTCTTGGTTGCGGCATGGTGCACCCAAAAGTGCTCGAAAACTGTGGCATTGATCCGGAAGTTTATTCCGGTTTTGCGTTTGGCGTAGGCCTGGAGCGCATTGTTATGATGCGCTATGGCATTGATGACATGCGTTTGTTATATGAAAATGATTTGCGTTTTTTGAAACAATTTTGAGTTGAGGAGGAACACAACATGAAAATGCCATTAGGATGGGCGAAAGAATTCGCCAAGTTCGAGTGTACTCCTCACGAGTATGCCGAGCGTATGACGATGAGCGGCAGCAAGGTGGAAACCTATGAATGCGAAGCTGATCAGATTCAAAATGTGGTTGTGGGAAAAATTCTATCCATTGTACCGCATCCGGACTCGGATCATATGGTGGTTTGCCAGGTAGACGTGGGACAGGAAGAGCCGGTGCAGATCGTTACCGGCGCAGGAAATCTGAAGGTAGGAGATCTAGTTCCTGCTGCATTGCACAAAAGTCTTTTGCCCGGCGGAAAAGAAATTCGCAAGGGAAAATTGCGTGGCGTTGCGTCGAATGGCATGCTGTGCAGTCTGTCCGAGTTGGGGTTGACTACACACGATTTCCCCAATGCCATCGAGGACGGTATCATGGTGCTGGATGAAGAATGGCCCGTGGGAACGCCCATTGTGAAGGCACTGGGGTTGGATGACGTAAGCGTCGATTTTGAAATTACACCCAACCGTCCAGATTGTTTGAGTGTACGCGGGTTAGGACGAGAGACTGCCGCTACTTTTGGCGTGCCGTTTTTGGATCATGTTCCGCAAGTGAAGCCCGGACATGGGGATGTGAATGATTTCCTCAAAGTGGAAATTGAGAATCCGGATTTATGTTACCGTTATGTGGGTGCGGTTGTGGAGAATGTACGTGTAAAACCATCGCCCCGCTGGATGCGTGAGCGGTTGCGCCTGTGTGGTGTGCGCCCCATCAATAACTTAGTGGACATTACCAACTATGTCATGCTTGAGTATGGTCAGCCCATGCATTGTTTTGACTACAAATATGTAAACGGCGGTCATATTACAGTGCGCAACGCCCATCCGGGGGAGGAGATTGAAACTCTGGATGGAGTGGAACGTTCTCTCAGCCCGGAGATGCTGGTTATTGCAGATGAAAAAGGTCCAATTGCAGTTGCAGGCGTAATGGGCGGAGAATTTTCCGGTGTCTACGAGGACACGACAACGATTGTATTTGAAAGCGCCATGTTTAATGGCCCGTCTGTGCGCACTACAGCCAAAAAACTCGGCATGCGGACCGAGGCATCCGGCCGTTATGAAAAAGGTCTGGATCCCAATGGCTGTTTGCGTTGTTTGAATCGCGCGCTTGAGCTGGTACAGCTTTTGGATGCAGGCGATGTAGTCAACGGCGTAGTGGATGTCTGGACTCAAAAACGCGAGGAACGCAAGGTCCTGTTGCGCCCGGAGATGGTAAACAAGCTGTTGGGAACTCAATTGGAAAAACAGCAGATGATCGATATTTTGCTTCCGCTCGGTTTTACCATGGATGGCGACTATGTAGTGGTTCCGTCTGATCGGTGGGATGTGGAACGCGACTGTGATATCGCCGAGGAAGTAGCACGGTATGTGGGATACAACAAAATGCCGTCCACAATCATGACCGGCGTGGCCAGTGCGCGTCCTACAGAGCGTCAGTCATTCCGCGAAAAAATGCTGAATACATTGGTTGGATATGGCTTGTACGAAGTGGAAACATTCTCATTTTTCAGCAGAAAGGCTTTTGATGCCATCAATTTGCCTGAAAACGATCCTCTGCGGAATGCGGTCGTAATCTCGAATCCATTGGGTGAGGACACTAGCATTATGCGCACTACGGCGTTGCCCAGTGTGATGGACGTAGTAGCCCGTAACTACAATGCGCGTGCGACAGAGTGTGCGGTTTTCGAAGATGCTACAGTGTATTTGCCTCACGGAGGCCCCGACGAATTGCCGGACGAGGTGGAAAGCGTTGTGCTGGCGTGTTATGGGCAGGATTATGACTATTTGGCTCTGAAGGGTGTAGTGGAAAAATGGCTGGAGACTGCTGGCGTTGAGAAAGTACATTACGTGCGAAATGCCGCGGGAACCACCTATCACCCCGGACGCTGTGCGGACATTTATGTGGGTGATCAAAAACTGGGCGTGATTGGCGAATTACACCCCACGGTTTTGGCCAACTATGGAGTGAAACCAAGAGTAGTTGCTGCGGAACTGAATATGGATGTTTTATTTGAAAATCGCGGCGGTACTGCGATGTTCCGCCCGCTACCCAAGCACCCTGCTACGACACGAGATTTAGCTCTGGTGGCAGATTTGTCCGTACCGGCGGCAGAAATAGCGGATCGTATTGAAAAAGCAGCAGGAAAACTTTTGGAAAGCTTGACTTTGTTTGACGTTTATACCGGCGAACATATGGCAGAGGGGAAAAAGAGTCTCGCATACAATTTGGTGTTGCGTGCATCGGATCGCACGCTTACAGATGAAGAAACGGACAACATTGTTCACAAAGTACTCAAGAGCCTAATGGAGATTGATGTTGTGCTGCGTAGCTGATTTAGACAGAACCTTACAAAAAACACCGCGCATTTGCGCGGTGTTTTTTGTCCTTGAGGACGGAAAAAGGCTTTTTATGTCCATCCTCTTGCATGAAAATGGATTTTAGGATACAATAATATGCAGGAATATTTTGTTCGAGGAGGGACAGAGAGTATGAGTGAGCCTACCGCCATTTTCTCGATTTACGATGACAAGGATAAAGAGATAAAGGCTATTTTAACGGATGTGTATCGTGCACTGAAGGAAAAAGGATACAATCCAATCAATCAGCTTGTGGGATATATTCTCTCGGAAGATCCCACCTATATTACAACCTATCAGGGCGCTAGGGCAAATATTCGCCGTATTGACCGCGACGATTTACTGCAGGTGTTGCTGAAAAATTACTTGGGCGAGTAAACTGCGCCCACAGAAAAGGAGAACCTTCTCATGGCATTTACCCCTAAATTGACTTATAAAGGAAAACCTTTGGTTCGTTGCAAAAACGATATTTATTATGGGAACCTGGCAGATCCGTATGTGATTTTTATGCAGGTTTTGACCAGTAAAGAGGAAAATGGTGTTCGAATTGCGGATCGTATTCATGTGACACTGCTTTCTACGGACACGACGAAAAGCCCGATTGAGCGGATGGCTCGGCAGAGTGACAAGTATGGTCTGTGGAGCGCATTGGAAATTGGAAGCATTTGGTTAGAAAAGGCGTTGGGCGAAAAAAAAGTATAACATCCGCAAAGGAAAGTTTTTCATTTTGTGTTTAAAAGAACCCTCTTTTTGCCAAACTAAAGGCAAAGGGAGGGTTTTGTTTTGGAAAAAGAAGTTAAACGCGGAGAGGTTTTTTACGCAGATCTGAGCCCAGTAGTAGGATCGGAGCAAGGCGGTATCCGTCCCGTACTTATCGTTCAAAACGATGTGGGAAATCGATACAGCCCCACAGTGATTGCTGCTGCTATCACTTCAAAACAGGACAAAACAAATCTGCCTACACATATCGGATTAAAAGCAGGAACAGGCGGGCTGACCAAAGACAGTGTTGTGCTACTGGAGCAAATTCGTACACTGGATAAGCGGCGTTTGCGCGAGAGGGCCGGACGCATCGATGTAGAGGCACAACATAAAGTAGATGCGGCATTGGGAATTAGTTTCGGTTTGGAAAGTAGATAGAATAAAAAGGACGCTCGTTTCAGAGCGTCCTTTTTTCATTTTATTCTGGCTTCCATGCCATCATTTTTTTCGCAGCTTTGTAAATGTCACCACAGCCCAAAGTAATAACAAGATCACCAGGCTGGGCATTACGCATTACGTAGTCCACTACCTCATCGAAAGTATTGAACCAGACACTGCCGGGAATTTTGGCGGCCAGATCTTTGGTTCGGATGGTGTAATCTTCCGCGCGTTCGCGGCTGCCCATGATTTCTGTCATAACGACATGATCCGCAACAGACAGAACACGGGCAAAATCGTCTAAGAGCATTTGTGTGCGCGTGTAGGTAAAAGGCTGGAAAACGGCCCATACATGTTTATATTTCATTTCCATAGCCGCCTGCAAGGTGGCTTCCAATTCCGTGGGATGATGCGCATAATCGTCTGCAATGGTCACACCGTTGTTTTCACCCAAAAATTCAAATCGGCGTCCAGCACCGCGAAATGCAGCAATTCCTGCAGCGCATTGCTCCGGTGTGCAGCCTGCGGCACTGGCGCAGGCAAAGGCAGCCAGAGCGTTGTATACATTGTGCTCACCAGGAACATTCAATTCGATGTGTACCCCTTTGATGCCATGGACTTGCAAATCAAAGCAGAAGAAAGAGGGGCGATATTCTTTTATATTCACAGCACGGTAGTCGGCCGGTTGCCGCGTACTAATGGTAGTCACGTGCCGATCGATACTACCAATCACTTCTACGGTATTGGCATCATCAATATTGGCTACCACAGTGTTGGTCGTCAACAAAGCGAATTTTCGGAACGAAGCTTTTAGGTTTTCCATGGTCTTGAAAAACTCCAAATGGTCCGCATCTACATTCAAAATGACCGAAAGGTAGGGAACTAAGTGTAAAAAGGTGTTGCTGTATTCACACGCCTCTACAACAATTTCTTTTCCAGCTCCGTAGCGTCCATAAGCATCAATCAACGGAAGCTTTCCGCCAATAACGGCTGCGGGATCTGTTCCGGCCATAACCATAATTTGAGTCGTCATAGCGGTAGTGGTTGTTTTGCCATGGGTGCCAGCGATGCATAAAGGATGAGGATAGGTGTTGGCCACATACCCCAACATAATGCTGCGTTCGACCGTGGGAATTCCAAGCCGACGGGCTTCTTCCACTTCGGGGTTTCCTTTCATGATCGCTGCGCTATAAACTACCAACTCGGTTCCGTGCACGTTTTCTGCCTTGTGTCCCATAAAAATGGGAATGCCGAGTTTGCGTTCCCGCTCAATGATGTCTCCTTCGTTTACATCGGATCCAGTGATCTCATATCCAACCTCGTGCAGAATTTGCACTAGGGGGAACATTCCACTTCCGCCGATTCCAACAAAATGCAGTTTTGTTTTTCCGTCCAGCAAAGTGCTGTCAAATGCGTTCATAGGTCATTCACCTCTTATCAGATATTATATAATTTTTTTTGCATAAAATAAACAATTGAAGAAAATTTTTGGTATAATGCACTTAGAATAGCCAAGATATGTCAAAGGAGTTGGAAAGCATGACCGCAGAAGGCGTAGAACAAAACTATATTTTGAAAGACGGAGTACTTCAATGTGTAGTACCTTCGCTGGAACGGTATTATCAGGAGGAACCGTCCCGCATTCTTGCTTTGTTTACGGCTTGTGCTGCGCAAGGATGTACAATAGAGGTGAATACCTATGCGGCGGCCTTGAAAAGCGTACCATTGCTAAATCGTTTGCCCGCGTCTGTGTTGCGGGAAAGTGTTCAAAATTTATTGCTTTCAGATATGCCGGAGGCCTTGGACCCGTTGATTGCGGCTGGTGCTCTTGCGTCCTATGGAATTGTGAATAGTATTTCTTGCCTTCACGAACTTCAGAATGTTCCCTGCACAATGGAGAGTCGTTGGTGGTCATTTTTGCGCCTTTGCAATGCGAATTATCGGTTCGTCTGTGAACGGTTGGGCTTTTCGCAACGCTTTGCAGAGGCACTTGTGGCGTTGGACAGGCTTGCCGCTACGAGAACACTTCCTCAAGATGTGCAAGAGCTTAAGCGCCTTCTGAGTACTTTGCCAGAAGTGGATTATGAGTCGGCGGCTAAAACATTTTTGCTGCATGATGAACGCTGGCAAGGACAAATTGAGCTCTTTGAGCAATTACGTGAAAGCAGAGAGCCGTATCTCGTGCGGCACTTGGCAGTTACTCCGGCCGAGCTAGTTGCAGCGGGTGTCTCCAAAGAGAAAGTTGGCCGTGTAGTGCGTGGGCTTTTGGATGCGATTATCAAAGCGCCTGCGGTGAATACACAACCGGCTTTAATCGCATTGGCCAAAACTTTGGAAGAACAGTATCGATGATGAGAGGAAGGCGAATATCGCCTTCCTCTTTTGCAGCTCCATTTACAACTGTTTTTGGAGCATGATATAATGAGTAAAATTATTTGGATGAAGGGGAAGTTGGCTTGAAAACAGTACTGGTGGGTTCGACAGGTTTTGTAGGCGGTAATTTGGCTGCACAATACTCTTTTGATGAGATGTATCATTCAACAAACGTGCAACAAGCCTTTGGTTCTTCTCCGGATTTGTTGGTTTATGCAGGTATGCCAGCGGCTAAATATCTTTCCAATCAGGATCCAGAAAAGGATTGGCAGGTAGCCGAAAATGCCTGCCGAAATATACAAAAAATAAATCCACGCAAATTGGTTTTAATCAGTACAGTAGATGTATATGCAAATCCATTGGGGGCAGATGAAGATACTCCGGGAGATTTGGATCAGCCACAGGCCTATGGACGCAATAGAGCGAGACTTGAACAAATTGTAAGATTGCAGTGCCCGGACGCGTTGATCCTTCGTTTGCCGGGACTGTTTGGAATCGGTTTGAAAAAGAATTTTATTTATGATTTCTTGCATCGAACTCCTTCTATGTTAAACGACACGATGTACCGGAAACTTTCACAGGAAAGTGATTTGGTGGCACAATGTTACGAATCTCAGGGAAATGGTTTTTGGAAGCAGGTTGCGCCGGCCAATAAAAAAATAGAATTGGAAAATTGGTTTGCAAAAAATGATTTTAATGCACTTTGTTTTACAGACAGCCGTTCCAGCTATCAATTTTACGATTTGGCGTGTCTATGGAAGGACATTTCTTTTGGACTGATGGAAGGCCTGCCGTTGCTGAATTTAAGTGTTGAGCCATTGCGTGTTTCGGAATTATACGCATATTTGACAGATGGAAAAAGCTTTTGCAACGAGTGTGCGCAGCCCCCGGCATATTATGACATGCGTAGCAAATATGCAGGTTGTTTTGAGGGCGGAAAAGATGGTTACTGTTATGATAAAGAAGCAGTACTCAGACAAATCGCGGCTTTTGTCGACAGAGAAAGAGCTGCAATGAGAACAGAAAACGATTAATTTGATAGAACAATGAGGAGTGCAATGATGATGGCCGTAAAAAGGAAAAGATTAGCCCTTTCCGTTTCCAATATCGGTTTTTTTGAGGCGGATGACGAGAGAGTATGGTCATTGTTGCAAAAACTTGGATATACGGGTTTGGAAATTGCACCTACACGTTTGGTGGGAATGCGGCCTTATGAAAAACGTGATGCGGCTTGTGAAAAGGCCAGAATGTTATATGAACGATATGGCTTGCGTATTTCTTCTATGCAGAGTATATGGTATGGAAAGAGCGGAAATATTTTCGAACCAAAAGACGCTCAGCACTTATGGGAATATACAAAAAAGGCTGTGGATTTTGCTGCGGCTTTGCAATGTTCCAATCTTGTTTTTGGAAATCCGCGTCAGAGGAAGATGAGATGTGGGGAGACTCAGGAGCAAGCGCTTGGATTTTTTGCTGATATCGCAGCTTATGCATGCCAGTGGGGGACAAGAATTGCCCTTGAGGCAAATCCTGAGGTTTATGGAACGAACTTTTGCAACCACAGTAGAGAGGCGTTTGATTTTGCATCGAAAGTGCCAGGCTTAAAAGTGAATTATGATTTGGGCACGTTATTGACCAATGAGGAGTCGTTAGATGTGCTTTTTGAACATTTAGATCAAGTGAATCATATTCACATCAGTGAACCAGAGCTTGCACCTATACATGTAAGACAAGTTCATCATTGTTTGGCGCAAGGACTTTACAAAGCGGGATATACAGGGTTTGTTTCTGTAGAGATGAAGACACAGGAGTTTTCGGTGGTAGAGCGTGTGCTAAATGAAGTGGCGGAGGTGTTTGCGTGACGAGGGTAGAAGGTAGGATAGGGGTTCCGACTTATATGAAAACGGAGTTCTCACCCAAGTCGTCCGCTTTTTGTGTGTTGATTCCGATTATTAACGAAGGGGAGCGTATCCACGCGGAACTTGGTAGAGCCAAGCAGGCAGGAATATGTGAAAAAGCAGATATTATTTTGTGTGATGGCGGGTCGAATGATGGAAGCATGGATTTGGAATTGCTTCGCAAAATGGGAGTGAATACTCTGCTTGTAAAACAAGATGTTGGAAAACAGGGAGCCCAATTGCGAATGGGAATTAGCTTTGCGTTGGAACGCGGATATGAGGGAGTCATTACAGTAGACGGCAACAATAAGGATTCGGTGGAAAGCATTCCTTTGTTTATAGAAAAATTGTTGGCGGGATACGATTTGGTACAGGGCAGCCGTTTTATTTCAGGAGGACGTGCGGTCAATACACCGTGGCAAAGATGGCTGGCGGTGCGGCTCATTCATGCCCCAGTCATCAGTTTGACTGCGCGCTTTCACTTTACAGATACGACCAATGCATTTCGTGCCTATTCTCGAAAATATTTGACCCATCCGGACGTTCAACCTCTTCGGGATATCTTTTCGGGGTATGAGCTTCTGGCGTATCTTTCTGTTCGTGCAACGCAATTGGGGCTGCGTGCATGCGAGGTGCCGGTTGCACGTGTGTATCCCAAAGGAGAAAAGACGCCTACAAAAATAAAAGGAATGCGCGGAAATATTGATTTGCTTAAGATTTTGTTTAACAATTTCCGGGGAATGTACGTGCCCGGCAACGGGGGAGAAACAGTAAATGAAATGCGATAAGGTCATTTTCGGTGCGGGGCTCTATGGGTTATATGCAGCCGAAAAATGTGGTGCGCGTGGAGAAAATATCGTTGTTCTAGAGTGCGATAGCCAAGCATTTATGAGAGCCACCTATATTAATCAGGCACGCGTTCATATGGGCTACCATTATCCGAGGAGTTACTCTACAGCAATCAAGTCTGCGCATTATTTTGAACGATTCCACCGAGATTTTTCTTTTTGTGAACATACGTCTTTTCAGCAAATTTATGCAACGAGTACTCACTTTAGTTGGACAAATGCGGAAGAATTCAGACGATTTTGTAAGGCGGCGGGAATTTTTTGTGAAGAGGTACAGCCAGAAAAATTTTTTCGTAAGGGAATGTGCGATGGCGCTTTTTTAACTCGAGAATATACTTACGATGCACAGGTGCTTAAGCAATATTATCTAGAACGCCTTTCCAGTATGAAAAATGTTAAAATCCATTTTTCTACAAGACCGACTCGGATAGAACAGGGGGGCGACGTATGGCAAGTGTTGGCCTCCGATGGGTCCGTTTATGAAACGCCTTATATTTTAAACGCAACCTATGCAGGAGTGAACGGCATTCATGAAATAATGGGATATGAACCCTTTAAGATTAAGTACGAACTGTGTGAAATCATTTTATGCGATGTAGATGTTCCGTTAAAGGATGTGGGGATCACAGTAATGGATGGCCCGTTTTTCTCTATTATGCCTTTTGGAAAAACAGGATTTCACAGCCTTACCAGTGTAACGTTTACTCCACATGTTACTAGTTATACAGTTTTGCCGACCTTTGCATGCCAGGCGCATAGTGGTGATTGTTGCCAACCGGAGCGTCTTTCTAATTGCAATGAATGTCCATATAAGCCGGCTTCCGCTTGGCCTTATATGGGGCAATTGGCACGCACATATTTAAAAGAAATGTATGGATTCCATTACCGTAGTAGTTTGTTTAGCATGAAACCAATCCTAAAGGCCAGCGAAATCGATGATTCACGACCAACCGTTATTCGCGTAATGCATCGTGCGCCGATGTTCGTTAGTGTCCTGTCCGGAAAGATTAATACAGTTTACGATTTGGATGAGGTGCTATGAAGGTGGAAAATGAGAAAAGAAAAGAAGCGAATTTTGTCTCTGTAATCGGATATTTACATGATGGCGAGCATTGTGTACAGGACTTTTTGAAAAAAGTGGATGGCGTGATGCGTACGCACTTTTTTCAATATGAGATTATTCTGGTGGATGATTGTTGTCGCGATAAAAGCGTAGAAAATGTTCGTTCTTTCGTGGATCAGAATGCACAAACCATTCCAGTTACCATTGTGACGATGAGTGTGCGCCAAGGTGTGGAATTGGCGATGAATGCGGGTGTCGATCTAGCAATCGGTGATTTTTTGTTTGAATTTGATTCACTCGAGATTGATTATGACCCCAATTTGATTTTTGAAGCTTATCAAAAGGCGCTGTCCGGCTATGATATTGTTTCTGTGGGGCCCAAAAGCAATCGCAATCTATCCAGTAGTTTCTTTTATAAGGTTTTCAATGCCAGTTCTGGGTCTAGATATCCGATTCAAACAGATGTATTTCGTGTTTTAAGTCGTAGGGCAATTAATCGGGTACATGCTATTTCTCCTACACCTGCATATCGAAAGGCTGCCTATGCAGCCAGTGGATTAAAAGCTTACGCAATGAGAGAAGAAAGCATTCCCCATATGAGGGATGTGAATGAGTCATTACGCTTTTCGTTGGCTGTTGATTCTTTGGTTTTGTATACAAATGCAGGGTATAAGCTTTCCTGTGGGATTGCCGGGTTGATGCTATTTGCAACATTGCTTGAGTTTGTATATACGCTTGTGATTTATTTGGGTGGCGGAAAACCTATTGAGGGTTGGACAACAACAATGTTGGTATTGACCCTTGGCTTTTTTGGTGTGTTTTTGATTTTGGCCATTGTTCTTCGCTATTTGACTCTGTTGGTCGATTTGACATTTAGACACCAGAGATATTTAGTCGAAAGCGTTGAAAAAATACAAAAAAGATAAAAAATCTACTGAATGGTGACTTGGTTGCCTGTAAAAGGATTTTTCGATATAATGATGTCGACTTTGGATTTGCGCTTTTTATCGGATGTGTTTTGAGAAGGTTATTGGTAAAATAGACTGCGTGAGATCGTATGACAGATATCGTTATTTCCGGGAATGAGAGAGTATCGTCTGAAAGTCTGTTTGGACGTTGTTTTTGAGGAGGAAGTTTTGGCAAACGTTTTAATCATAGGAGCCGGCGCTTCGGGTTTGTTTTGTGCGGGTGCAGCAGTACGTGCAGGACACAAAGTCACTATCTTAGAGCACATGCCCAAGCCGGGACGTAAAATTCTTGTTACCGGAAAAGGTCGATGCAATTTAACCAATGCCTGTGAGCCAGCAGAGTTTCTGAAACATGTGCGTCGAAATTCACGGTTTCTTTATTCTTCACTTACGGCTTTTTCTCCTTTTTTTTTAATGGATCTGTTCGAAAAGGAGCTCGACGTGCCATTGAAAACAGAGCGAGGACGTCGTGTGTTTCCTCAAAGCGATCGTGCACAAGACATTTTGGATGCACTGTTGCGATGGGCAGATGGCGCAAAAATTGTTTACTGCGGGGCAAAGGCGCTGTTGATAGAAGAGAATGCGTGCAAAGGAGTATGTTTGCAGGACGGAAGTTGTTTGCGAGCAGATTGGGTTGTAGTAGCGACCGGTGGCGTTTCTTATCCAAAGACGGGCTCAACGGGTGATGGCTATCGATTGGCAAAACAGGCAGGGAATACAGTTGTTCCCCG
>NZ_CAUWGY010000065.1:0-12897 GCF_963558415.1 uncultured Ruthenibacterium sp.
CGGCCAGTGTGGAGACCTTGTTGGTGTTAGATGCTATTACCGGCCAAAATGCGATCAATCAGGCCAGTCAGTTTATTGATGCTGCGGGAGCTACCGGTGTTGTGCTCACAAAGCTTGACGGAACAGCCAAAGGCGGTGCCGTTATTTCCATCAAAGCCAAATTAGGACTTCCGGTCCGCTTTGTAGGTGTAGGCGAAGGCCTGGATGATTTGATGCCTTTTGACGCAGATGCATTTGCGGATGCGTTGTTTATGAGAGAAACTTGATTTTGAGGCTCTTCATTCGAAAAAATTTCATATTTGAGGTGTATTATGGAATTTATTGCGGCGACGAATAATGCGCACAAGTTAAAAGAGATGCGGCGCATTCTGGAGAAAATGGGCCATCGGGTACTGAGCCAGAGAGAGGCAGGACTGGATTTGGATCCGGATGAGACCGGATCTACGTTCAGCGAAAATGCCTGCATCAAAGCAAAAGCCATTTGTGACGCCAGCGGAAAACCTACGATTGCAGATGATTCGGGGCTGTGCGTAGATGCACTAAATGGAGCACCGGGTGTTTATTCCGCACGCTATTGTGGTCGCCATGGGGATGACGGTGAGAACAACCGAAAACTTATGCGCGAGATGAAAGATGTGGAGCAGGAGCGGCGCGGTGCAAAATTTGTAAGCGCGATTTGCATTTGGATGCCGGATCAAAGGCATGCAGTGTTTGAAGGAGAATGCCGCGGGAAAATAGGGTTTGAAGAAAAAGGTGAAAACGGATTCGGCTACGATCCGTTGTTCATTCCTGAAGAGATAGGGATTCCGGGAACGGTAGATACGGTGCACAATGAGTTGTGCCGCACGTATGCGCAACTGACTGCGGATGAAAAAGATGCTATCAGCCATCGTGGGCGTGCACTTCGTTTGATGGAAAAACAACTTCCGGAATTTTTAAATGATGCAGGGCTTCTCGCAACCGTGACGGGACCGGCGCATCTCTGAAAAAATAATACAGAGAGGGAATCAATAGATATGTTGACAAGCAAACAACGCGCAATTCTGCGCAAAGAAGCTCAGAATTTGGATGTGGTTTTTCAGGTAGGAAAGGGCGAGATTGATGAGTCGCTTGTCCATTCGACTTTGGAATGTTTAAATGCACGCGAACTGATCAAAATGCGTGTTTTGGAGACCAGCATGTATTCTGCGAAAGAAGCGGCGGCCATTGTGGCGGAGAAAACCGGCGCAGATTGTGTGCAGGTGATTGGCTCCAAATTTGTTTTGTATAAGCAAAAGGAAAAAGATAGCCGATATGCGGAATTGCTGAAAATAAAATGAGCAGCCGTATTTTGCTGTTCGGCGGGACTTTTGACCCACCACACAATGGTCACATGGAGTTACTGCGAGGTGCACAAGCAGTGGTTCGGCCGGACCTCGTGGTAGTAGAGCCTGCCGGAATACCACCTCATAAGCATGCTAGCGCAACACCGGCTGGAATACGGCTGGCGTTGTGCCAATGCTTTTTAGAAATTGGAGATCATGTATTCCTGGACGATACGGAAATTTTGCGTGGCGGGAAAAGTTACACACTGGATACATTGAATGAGATGCATCGACGTTTCCCAAATGCGGAATTTTACTTTTCCATGGGGAGCGATATGCTGCTTTCTTTTCGCCGATGGCATGGATATCAAGAACTTCTCCAAAAAATGACGTTGGTAGTACACAGCCGTCGAGATGAAGATATCGCTCCGCTTCATGCGTTTGCGCAAAGTTTGGAGCAAGAGGGTGGTCGCGTTTTGTTTGCGCCCGCCAGAATAGTGGAAATTTCCAGCACGCAGATTCGCGCCAAGGTGGAGCGAGGAGAATCGGTGATTGGATTAGTGCCGGAATGTGTAGAGAGAATGATTTGCCGATATGGATTGTATCGGCCGGTGGGGAAAGAAGAGTGAAAACTGTGATTTCAGTTCAGGAAGCAAAACGGTTGGCAAAGAAAAATCTCAGTGAAAAGCGTTATGAACATACGCTTAACGTAAAAAAACTTGCGGTGGAACTGGCGCGCCGCAATGGTGTGGATGAGAATAAAGCGGCATTGGCGGCTTATCTCCATGACATTGCGAAGGAGCTGCCAAAGGATCGATTGTTGCAGATTTTACGTGAAAATGATATAATAGCTAATAATGCACTGCAGCGCGCACCGGCTGTTTGGCATGGAATTGCGGCGGCTATTTTGGCGCAAAAGGAATATGGGATAGAGGATGAAGACGTCCTCTCTGCAATCCGGTGTCATACAACCGGAAAGCCCAATATGTCAAAGTTGGATAAAATTATTTATATGGCAGATATGGCAAGTTATGAGCGCTCTTATCCGGAAGCGGAATCTTTGCGCGCACATGTCTTGGAAAATTTGGATCGTGGTACGATTGAAGGGCTAGGAATGTCCATTGCTTGGTTGAAGGCCAGCGGAAAAAATGTGGACGAGTATTCTCTAGCTGCTTATGCGCAGCAACGGCAGGAATATTACGGTGCGAATAACTAAAAAGTGCTTTTGGTATGTGCAGAGGACATGGACATTCCCCAAGACGATTTGATAAAAGAAAGGATCGTCACAAGACCGTATGACTTTGAAAAAAAGACTGCCCATGGAGGGAACTTCTATTGAGAAATACAAACAGACCTCGACAAATCAATGTATCCCGTGCGAAGCATGCGTCTCGCCGTCCCAGTTCTAGCTCAGGGACTCGCAAAGCATATGATCAGGCCGTTTATCAGCCCGTACATCGTTCGTCAGGATCAAGGGTGAGTTCTTCATCTACAGCGAGTTCGCGTCAGCGTTCTGTGCAGAGCACGCGTAGTACTGCACACGCAGTGGATCCGCATGCTCCGGTGACAAGTCGCCGTAGAAAGAAAAAAAGAAGTACTGGCAAGAAAGTATTAGCGGCTTTTTTAGTTGTGCTTTTGATTACGGCTGGTGCACTGGGTGCGTTTTATTGGTATGTAGCTGATTCGCTGAAACCCGAGGTCAGCGGTTCGCTCACAGAGGAAATTGCCACACCGCCAGAGTATGGCAAGGATTTGACGAATATTCTCGTATTGGGAATTGACTACGATGACAATCCGGAAGAAGAAGCCTTAGGCGTACAGCGAAGTAAAAACGGCAATACGGATATGATTCTGTATGTGCAGTTTAACAAAAAGGAAAATACCGTGCACATGCTGCAGATTCCACGTGATACCTATGTGGGATTGGATTTGCCTACAGGTGGTACAGGTCGTATCAATGCGCTTTATGCCCATGGTGAGGATCAGGAAAACCGTGTGCAAAATCTTGCTCAGGTATTGTATGATCAGCTAAAGCTTCCAGTGGATGATTATGTTGTGATCGACATGCAAATGTTAAAGGGCATGATGACGGCTCTGGGAGATCAGTTTGCCTTGGAAGTGTATGTTCCTGTGACCATGGAGTATAATGGAAGCCGTCTGGAGCAGGGATATCATTGGCTTCAGGGCGAAGAGTTGGAATTCTTCTTGCGACAGCGCAAGGACGCAAGTGCTACGCCTCGTGGCGATTTGGATCGTTTGAATAATCAGCGATATTTCTATGCGGCTTTGTTTAAGTATATGCTCACAATGAGCTGGCAGGAAATGGTGAAACTGATGCCGGTATTTCTGCAGTATGTGGAAACGGATATCAGCCCCTTGGATTGTGCCGCATTGGGTGTTGCCGCTCTGAATGTACCAGCGGAAAACATATTGATGGGGCGTTTGCCTGTGTACGGAACCCAGGTTAAAGCGGATGGTTCGAACTGGGTGTCTGGAATTGCCATTCAGGAAACGGCGGATTTCCTGAACGAATACTTCCGACCAGCAGATGCGCCGGTCAGTGCTGACGAATTGAATATTCAATTGCCGGCTCCGGTTTCGGAAATGGGAGCCGTGGTTGATCCGGAGATGAGTCAGATGGGAACCGACGGTACAGTAGCGGATTATGATGAAACACAAGATACGTCCGGTGGAACAAGTGTACAACCGGCCGCGTAATGCAAAGAGTTAGGAGAATTTATGGAACCGAAAGCATTGGCATTGAAACTTGCTGCGATTTTGGATAAGAAAAAGGCTACACGTGTAAAAGTTCTTCGTGTACATGATTTAACAGTGATGGCGGACTATTTTGTAATCGCTTCAGGTACGTCTTCCACTCATGTGAAGAGCTTGGCAGAAGAGGCTGAATTTCAATTGAAGGAAGAAAATATTGTACCAATTCGCACGGAAGGATTTAATACGCAAAACTGGTTTATTTTGGACTATGGCAGCGTGATTGTTCATGTGTTCAGTCCGGATGCACGCGAGTTTTATGATTTGGATCACTTATGGGCAGATGGAGAGAACGTTCCGTTGGATTTTGTGGAAGAATGAGGCAGATACACGGTCAGTAGAGCCGTGTGAGATAAATCTTTTTTGGATGTGAAGAAAATGAAATACGATTTTAAGCAAGTTGAAAAAAAATGGCAAGATATTTGGGATAAAGAGCATACTTTTGCAGCAAAACAGGATTATACCCTTCCCAAGTATTACGCATTGGTAGAGTTCCCTTATCCTTCGGGGCAGGGTCTGCATGTAGGCCATCCCCGCAGCTATACGGCATTGGATATTGTAGCTCGTAAAAAACGTTTGCAAGGTTATAATGTTCTCTATCCGATGGGTTGGGATGCTTTCGGTCTGCCTACGGAAAACTATGCAATGAAAAACCACATCCATCCGGAAATTGTCACAGCGAAAAATGTAGCGCGTTTCAAAAGCCAACTGAAAAGTTTAGGACTTTCGTTTGATTGGGAGAGAGAAATCAATACGACGGATCCCAATTACTACAAGTGGACGCAATGGATTTTTCTACAACTGTACAAAAAAGGACTTGCTTACAAGAAGGAAATGAATGTAAACTGGTGTCCTTCTTGTAAAGTAGTATTGGCCAACGAAGAAGTGGTAGATGGTAAATGCGAGCGTTGCGGCGCGCAAACCACGCATAAGGTTAAAAGCCAATGGATGTTGAAAATCACTGCTTATGCAGATCGCTTGGTAGATGATCTGGATGATTTGGACTATATTCCGCGCGTAAAGACGCAGCAGAAAAACTGGATTGGGCGCAGCCATGGTGCAGAAGTAAAGTTTAAAACTACTGCGGGCGATGAGCTTTTGATTTATACCACTCGTCCGGATACTCTTTTTGGCGCGACTTATATGGTCATTGCGCCGGAACATCCTTCGATTGCCAAATGGGCAGACCGAATCCGCAATATGGACGAGGTGAAGGCTTATCAAGCAGAAGCGGCTAAAAAGAGTGATTTTGAGCGCTCAGAGCTTGTTAAAGAGAAGACCGGTGTAAAGATTGACGGCATTCATGCCATCAACCCGGTGAATGGTAAAGAAATTCCTATTTTTATCTCGGATTACGTGCTGATCAGCTATGGCACTGGTGCTATCATGGCGGTGCCTGCTCATGATGAACGTGACTGGGAATTTGCACATGCTTTCGGATGTGACATCATCGAAGTGGTCAAAGGCGGCGATGTAGAAAAGGCAGCCTATACGGATTGTGCCACTGGTGTAATGGTCAATTCGGGCTTCTTGAATGGAATGAGCGTGGACGAGGCGAAAAAAGCAATCGTTCAATGGCTGAGTGAGCAGGGAGTTGGAACACCGAAGACGAACTTCAAGTTGCGCGACTGGGTGTTCAGCCGTCAGCGTTATTGGGGCGAACCGATTCCCATGGTGCACTGTGAAAAGTGCGGCTGGCAGCCCATTCCTGAGAGCGAATTGCCGCTTCGTCTTCCTGAAATCAAAGACTTCGAGCCCGGCGAAAACGGTGAGAGCCCGTTGGCCCGTCATACGGAATGGGTGAACACAACTTGTCCGTGCTGCGGTGGTCCCGCAGTGCGTGAGACGGATACTATGCCGCAATGGGCGGGTTCTTCTTGGTATTTCTTGCGCTACATGGATCCTCACAACAATGAGGCATTGGCTTCTAAGGAAGCGCTGGCTTATTGGGGACCGGTAGACTGGTATAACGGCGGTATGGAGCATACGACTTTGCATTTGCTGTATAGTCGTTTCTGGCACAAATTCCTTTATGATATTGGTGTGGTGCCTTATTCGGAGCCCTATCGCAAGCGTACCAGCCATGGCATGATTTTGGGTGAGAATGGCGAAAAGATGTCCAAAAGCCGCGGAAATGTGGTTAACCCGGATGATATTGTCAATGAGTATGGCGCGGATACAATGCGGCTTTATGAAATGTTTATTGGTGATTTTGAGAAGAGTGCGCCTTGGAATACCGCTTCCATCAAAGGCTGCAGACGCTTTTTAGAGCGCGTGTGGGGATTGATGGAGATGGTGGAAGAAGGGACTGGCTATTCCAAAGAATTGGAAAGCATCATGAACCGCACCATTAAAAAAGTGACCGAGGACATCGAAGTTTTAAAAATGAATACGGCTATTGCCGCGATGATGAGTCTGCTCAACGCAATGTATGAGAAGAAGAGCGTGACAAAGGATGAAGTGCGTACACTCCTTGTTTTGTTGAATCCGTTTGCACCGCACATGACAGAAGAAATGTGGCAGCAACTTGGATTTGAAGGACAAATTGCCTATGCCAAATGGCCGGATTTTGATGAGGCCAAGTGTGTGGAGAGC
The DNA here is from genome assembly GCF_963558415.1 of uncultured Ruthenibacterium sp. Lineage (NCBI taxonomy): Bacteria > Bacillati > Bacillota > Clostridia > Eubacteriales > Oscillospiraceae > Ruthenibacterium > uncultured Ruthenibacterium sp. The sequence goes on from NZ_CAUWGY010000065.1 coordinate 6,672, forward strand.
GCCGCGGAAATTGCTGTGCAGGTAAACGGAAAAGTACGCGCAAAACTGGTGGTTCCAACGGATATTTCTAAAGAGGATGCAATTGCCGCTGCAAAGTCAGATGAGGCTGTAAAGAAGGCAATGGACGGGAAAACCATCTGCAAAGAAATCTATGTCCCGGGGAAACTTGTAAATATCGCTGTGAAGTGAAAGAAAATATTGACAGGCAGACCCTCGGCATTGTATAATCTAAGGTAGCTGCTGTTCTTGAAATTGTGCAGTGCATCGATTGGAGAGAAGCAGTTCCTACCTCAAAGGTTAAGGGAGGGAACAAGATGTCGGAAATTCGAGTAAAAGAAGGCGAATCGCTGGAGAGCGCGCTGCGTCGTTTTAAACGTTCTACTGCGCGTGCTGGTGTGCTGGCCGAAGTGCGTAAACGCGAGGCGTATGAGAAACCCTCTGTGCGGCGCAAGAAAAAATCCGAAGCTGCCCGCAAGCGCAAATATAAATAAGTTGCGGACACGCGGTAACTACGCGATGAGCGGGCCTCTTGCAGAGGTCCGCTTTTTGTGTTTTAAACATTGAGCTTGGAAAGGAGCAATCGGCGTGTCCATTTTTATGCCCACTCAGATGTTTCGGTCGGTTTCATCCATCACGCCGGAATATTTACGTAAACACGGGATTCGTGCGTTGATTTTGGATGTGGACAATACTTTAACCGGGCATGGAAGCCAAGAGCTTTCGGACCATGTGGCGCAATGGCTGGATCAGATGAAAAACTCTGGAATTGCTTTGGCAATTGCTTCCAATAACTTTGAAAAACGCGTAGCACCTTTTGCTCGTACAATTGGTGTAGAACATGTATCATTCTGTTGTAAACCCGCCCCATGGGGATTGGCCCGTGCGCGGAAAAAACTTGGGGTCTCTAAGAATGAAGTCGCGTTGGTGGGAGACCAAATTTTTACGGATGCAGTCGGTGCGAATTTGTATGGAATTCCCGTGCTTTTGTGCCAGCCTCTTTACCGCGATATAAAACCGACCATTCGGTTAAAACGTATCTTGGAACGTCCGCTCTTGAAGCATTATTGTAAAAAGGGTGGAAATATACTATAAAAAAAGAAAGAAGAGTATAGCGATGAAACAGCGTACAGACAAATTGATTGCCGCAATGCCTGCGGGCTTTGAGGCCGCGCTTATTTCAACGGAGGTCAACCGCTTTTACTTTTTGAATTTTGACTCCGGCGATGCAGGAACCGTATTGATTTTGCCGGATCAAACGTATTTCATCATTGATTCTCGCTACATCGAGATAGCCAATGCTGAGGTCAAACAGGCACAAGTAATTTTGCAGAAAAACGTGTTGGAACAGGTCCGTGAAATTCTTGAGAGTCATGGCGTAAAGCATTTGTACATGGAAAATAAGGCAACGGTTGCTTATGCAGAGCGAGTTCGTGCGGCTCTCACGGGAATTGAAGTGGACACCAGCGCGACTTTGTGCAATGCTATAGAAGCCATTCGTGCGATTAAGGGAGAAGAGGAAATTGCGGCAATGCGCCGTGCTCAGGTGATTACAGATGACTGCTTTGACCATATCTTGGGGTACATCAAACCGGGCATGCGGGAAATTGATGTGGCGCTGGAGATGGAGATGTTTATGCGCAGCCACGGGGCCGGAAAACTGGCATTTCCCACTATTTTGGTAACAGGCACCAAAACGAGCCTTCCGCACGGCGTTCCGGGTGAAAATGTGATCCGGGATGGCGATTTTATCACCATGGATTATGGCGCAAATGTGGATGGCTATTGCACGGATATGACCCGAACCATTGCGGTCGGCCATGTGTCGGATGAGCAGAAAAAGGTGTATGATACTGTTTTGAAAGCACAACTTGCCTGTTGTGAACAGGCGAAGGCTGGAATGCGTGGCTGTGATGTGGATAAAATTGCTCGGGATATTATTTATGCAGCGGGCTATGAAGGTTGTTTTGGCCACGGATTGGGACATGCCGTAGGAATTGAAATTCATGAGGAGCCTCGTTACAGTCCCATGTGCGAGACAGTGGTGCAGCCTGGAATGTTGATGACCATTGAACCAGGTATCTATCTGGAAGGCAAATTTGGCGTGCGCATTGAGGACACTACGATTGTTCGCGAGAATGGTTGCGAAATCTTAGGTAAGAGTGACAAAAACCTGATCATCCTGTAAAAATACGGGGCGAAGGGGTTGCAAAACAGGGGCTTTTCCTGTAAAATCTAATATAGAATAATACGGTACCAATGTGCCCATGAAAAGTTATGGAGGATGTAATTTATGGTTTCTGCTGGCGAGTTTCGCAACGGCATCACGTTTGAAGAAGACGGAAATGTTTATCAAATCATTGAGTTTCAGCATGTAAAACCCGGCAAGGGCGCGGCGTTCGTCCGCACAAAGATCCGCAATGTTATTACAGGTTCTGTAGTTGAGAAAACATACAACCCCACAGCTAAGTTCCCCACCGCTTATATCGAGCGCCGTGAGATGACTTATTCTTATGAGGATGGCGGCCTGTACTATTTCATGGACAATGAGACTTATGAGCAGATTCCTTTGAATGAGTCTGAACTGGGTGACGCGTTTAAGTTTGTGAAAGAAAACGAAGTTTGCAAGGTCCTTTCTTACAAAGGAAAGGTATTTGGCGTGGAAGCGCCGAACTTTGTGGTTCTTGAGGTCACCAAGACTGAGCCTGGTGTAAAGGGTAACACTGCGACGAACACTTTGAAACCTGCTACATTGGAAACAGGTGCCGAGATTCGTGTTCCTCTGTTCATCAATGAAGGGGATAAGATTCGTATCGATACTCGTACAGGCGAATATATGGAGCGCGCATAAGAAAAATATCCAATCCAGGCAAGACCGGCTACGGCCTTGCCTGTTGTTTATAAAGGAGGCAATGACATGGAACTGAAGGAGAAAGTAGCGTTTATCAAAGGCCTGATGGAAGGAATGGAATTCGACGTTACCACAAAAGAAGGAAAAGTTCTGAATGCAATTGTGGAATTGTTGGATCAGATGGCTGACTCTGTTGAGCAGATCGATGAAGATGTTGATCAGCTTTACGACGAGGTAGATGCAATTAGTGAAGATTTAGAGGATGTGGAATCCTGCCTTTATAGCGAAGATGAGGACAGCGAAGACGACGATTATGATGAGGAATATGAAGCAGGTTTATATGAAATTACCTGCCCCAATTGCGGTGAAGTTGTCTGCGTAGATGAGGATATGCTGGCGGATGAGAATCTGGCTTGTCCCAATTGTGGTACTAAATTTGAAGTGGATTTTAGTGAGGACGAGGAAGAAACGGAAAATTCCGAGGACGAATAATCTTGCTTGAAAAAGGCGCGCCGTCGGGCGCGCCTTTTTTATAAAGGAGTGTAAGATATGTCAATTGAAGCGGTACGCACATATCTCCAAACCTTTGGATTGGATGATAGAATTATAGAGTTTTCTCAGTCCAGTGCTACTGTGGAGCAAGCGGCACAAGCTAATCATTGTGATCCCGCTCGTATTGCAAAAACATTGTCTTTTCTTTTAGAGGATCGCTGCATCTTGATTGTAGCGGCGGGAGATGCAAAAATTGATAACGGAAAATACAAAGCGAGATTTGGGCACAAGGCTAAAATGGTGGCTTTTGACGATGTTGAAGAACGCGTTGGTCATGCGGCTGGCGGTGTGTGTCCCTTTGCGGTAAAAGACAATGTGGATGTATATTTGGACGAATCCCTAAAAAGATTTGATATCGTTTTCCCAGCGGCAGGAAATTCCTCCAGTGCGGTTCGTTTAACTCCGGCGGAATTGGAAAAGGCATCTGCATCCAATGGATGGGTAGATGTGTGTAAAGGATGGAACAATTAAACGAATTTCGGTAAAAAAAGAACCACCGGACATTTGTCCGGTGGTTTTCTTTTATGCAGATTTGCGATTCTTAGAATTTTCCAAACGATGGAATAAACGGACAAGGACAACTATCGCAGCAACCGAAAGAACGAGTTCCGCCGCGAGTTGCGCATAAGCAAGTCCATAGAGGGGAATGAGCCAGTTTAAAATGCACAACGCGGGAATTTCGAGGACAATTTTACGCAGAATGGCAAAGATAAGAGCCGCTTTTCCCATTCCGACCGCCTGGAATACGGCAACCGCCAGAAAGTCGATGCAAAGAAATGGAAGGCCCAGACAGAAGCCGCGAAGAAAATGAGAGCCATATTCGATGATTGACTCGTTTTGCATGAACAAAGCAATGAATGTAGCGGGAAAGACAAAATAAATCGCTGAGACTACTACAATCAACAGCAGAGCTGCACGCCCTGCAAACCACACAGTTTTTTTCATGCGGCGTGTGTTTCCGCTTGCATAATTGTAACTGATAAGTGGCATGATTCCTTGTGAAAGCCCCATGGAAATATACATGGGAACCATATTGATCTTTTGCGTAATACCCATCGCAGCAACCGCATTGGCGCCGTAAACGGAAGTAAAGTTATTCAGAATAGTCATACCCGTAACATTAAGCAGGTTTTGAATGGCCGCGGGAATTCCAACACCACATACTCCCACAACAATGTCTTTTTTTAGTGTGAATTTCTTAAGATTCAAACATACAAAGGTTTGACCACGTTTAACAAACAAAAGAATGAAAAAGTAAACACACGCCACGCAGTTAGAAATGAGCGTGGCAAAACCCGCACCTGCTGCACCTAAATTTAAACCCCAGGGAAGAATAAAAATAGGATCTAGAACAATGTTTAAAAGACATCCACTCATGGTCCCAATGCTTGCATGGAGCGCAGAGCCTTCCGCACGTACTAAATACGCCATTACGACGTTTAGAATAGCAGGCACGGCACCGCATTGTACTGTCCAAAACATATATTCTTCTGTGGCTGCTGCTGTGGAAGCATCTGCTCCTAAAAGAGAAAGCAAGGGGGTACGGAAAATGCTGCAAAAAAGGGAAAAAAGCACGCCGCATATTAAGGAGCAATAAAAACCAAAAGAAGAACTGTTGGATACAGTCTCATAATCTTTTCGGCCCAGCGCACGACTCATCATACTGGAACTTCCTACTCCGAAAAGATTATTAATGGCATTGAATGCCAGTAAAACAGGAGAGGCCAAAGTAACAGCCGCATTTTGAATTGGATCGTTGAGCATTCCCACAAAATATGTATCCGCCAAATTATAGATTACCATGACCAGTGAGCTGAGAATGGTGGGAATCGCCAGTTGTGCAACGGCGCGGGGAATCGCCGCCTTTTCAAAAAGCGCTGTTTTTTCATCTATGTGTTCCATTTTGCCATCTCCCCAATATAGAATGAACCTTTTTTATTGTAGCAGAATTTTTACTCAAAATATAAAAGATCGGCATAGTTCCACAATATTTTCACAAAGACCTAAAAAATAAATAAGAGGCGCAAGAAAAATCTTGCGCCTCTTCGATTATGTGAATTGTCCGGTGATGGGCTGGTAGGGAAGCCATACATAATGGGAGTCCTTCAAAGCCACAGCCTGAGAGGGGTCTTCATCACGTGCGAGGGCCACAGAAAGCGATAACAAAGCTTGGGCAATACCTTCTGCGTCATTTAAAACCGTTCCTTGAAGAGTCCCATTTTCAATTGCTTCCAAAGCAGGTGCAGTGGCATCCACTCCGACAATAAGGGGCATTTCTTCTTCGGATATTCCAGCATTTACAAGACTGTCAATGGCACCGAGCGCCATGTCGTCGTTATTGGAGATAACGGCCTCGATGTTGTTTCCATACTCGCGAATCCATTGTTCCATTCGTGCGGAGGCCTGTGTCCGATCCCAGTTGGCAGTCTCACTTGCAAGCTTTTCCACAGATATACCATTGGAGATCAGTGTTTGAATGGAATATTCCGTTCGAAGTAAGGTGTCTTGGTGGCCCGGTTCTCCCTCTAACATGACATATTGAAGGACATTGTCGCCATTTCGATCCACCTGATCTTTTTGATGGTTCCAGTAATCCGATAAGATTTCTCCTTGCAAAATTCCGGAGTCTTCAGCCATTGCGCCTACATAATATACGTAGTCCCAGCGCAGAATATCCTCTTCAACCGGTTCGCGATTAAAAAAGATAATAGGGATTTCAGCGGCTTGCGCTTTGTCAATGAGGACGGCGGCAGAAGTACGATCGACGATATTTACGCACAACACATCGTAGTCCAAAGAAATCAAGCGGTCAATCTGATCATTTTG
>NZ_CAUWGY010000066.1:0-12894 GCF_963558415.1 uncultured Ruthenibacterium sp.
ACTGGTCAGCAATACTTGTTGACACCCATAAGTTTCACATTGTTTCGAAAAACGAGCCACCGTCGCTTCGTATTCACTTTTTCGCAATTTGTCCGCTTTTGTAAGAACTACGATATAAGGAATTTGATGATGATTTAGATACTCCAGCATCATTAAATCGTCTGCAGAAGGAGCATGGCGACTATCAAGCAGTTGAAGCAAAAGTACATTTTGACGTTCCTGCTCAAAATAAGTGTTAATAAGCCGATCCCATCGCTGACGCTCTCCTTGAGCAATCTTTGCATAACCATACCCTGGCAAGTCCACAAAATAAACAGAATCAACCGTATAAAAGTTGATTGTTGCTGTCTTGCCCGGTGTTGAACTAACTCTAGCAAGATTTTTTCGATTGCATAATTTGTTGATTAAAGAAGATTTTCCTACATTTGACCGCCCGGAAAAAACAATTTCCGGGCGGTCGCTCTCTGGCAATTGAGAAGAAAGGCCATAGGAAGCCTTATATTCTGCTTTTGCGTAATTCATATAAACTCCTTACTGCGGAATAGCAAGTGATTGTTCTGTTTTAATTCCCGTTACAGGAGGCTGCGTTTTCTTTTCCTGCTTTGTCGAATTTTTTTCTTTCTTTTTACTTTTTACGAGAGCTAAATTCAATACCTCTTCCAAATTGGATACACAATGGAAATCCATTGCTTGCTTGACAACCGGGTCTACATCGTATAAATCCGGCTCGTTTTCTTTTGGAATTAGCACCAAAGACATATGCTCACGATAAGCAGCCATGCTTTTTTCCTTCAGGCCACCGATTGGCAACACCTGACCATGCAAGGTTATTTCTCCTGTCATCGCTATATCCGAGCGAACAGGCTGTCCCGACAAGCAAGAAATCAACGCTGTTGTCAGCGTGACACCCGCAGATGGCCCATCCTTTGGAATTGCTCCTTCAGGCGCGTGAATATGAATATCTGCATTTTTAAAGACATCTACAGAGTATCCGTATTCTGCAGCATGAACTTTGGCATATGTGATCGCAAGCTTTGCGCTTTCTTTCATCACTTCGCCCAAAGAACCGGTCAACTCCAACTTACCAGCACCACCTGGCACAACCTGCACTTCGATTGGAAGAATTTCTCCACCAATACTCGTCCAGGCCAATCCGTTCGCAACGCCTACCGAATTTTTGCGACTATGGAAAGTAGGTTTGACACGTTTCGGTCCCAATAATTCTTCAAGTTGTCCCGCTCCCACGGTGATGGAATCTGTGGTTCCGGCAGCAATTTGTTTTGCACACTTGCGAAGTAATTGTGTAATAGTCCGTTCCAAATTACGAACGCCCGCCTCTTGAGTATATCCATCAATGATTCCATACAAGGCGCTTTGATTAAGTTTCACTTTGCCTTTTAAGCCCGTTGCTGCAAGTTGTTTAGGTACCAGATGTCTTTTAGCAATTTCGAATTTTTCCACACGTGTATAACTGGAAAGCTCAATTACATCCATACGATCCAACAATGGACGAGGAATGGTATCTAGAGAATTTGCCGTGGTGATAAATAAAACATCGCTCAGATCAAACGGAATGTCCAAATAATGATCTTTAAAAGTACAATTTTGTTCCGGATCCAAAGCCTCCAAAAGCGCGGCGGCTGGATCTCCTCGAAAATCGCTGGCCAATTTATCAACTTCATCTAGCAAAAGCAAAGGATTTGAACTCTTAGCCGTCAAAATGGCACTGATGATTTTTCCTGGCATAGCGCCAATATAAGTCCGCCGATGTCCTCGAATTTCTGCTTCGTCTCGCACGCCACCAAGTGACATACGTGCATATTTACGCCCCAGGCATTGCGCAATAGATCTCGCAATAGAAGTCTTTCCTACACCCGGTGGCCCTACAAGACAAATAATCTGCCCTTTCACATCCGGAGCAAGTTTGCGAACGGCCAATATTTCAAGAATGCGTTCTTTAACCTTTTTTAAGCCGTAATGTTCTTTATCCAAAAGGACTTCCGCCTTATGAATATCCAAGTTATCCTGAGTATAAACATGCCACGGCAAATCCAGACAGGTATCGAGATAGGTGCGAATCACAGAGGCCTCTTGTGTATTGCCCTGCATCTTATACAAACGATCCGCTTCTTTATGAAGTTTCTCAGACGCTTCCTGAGGAAGGTTCAAAGCATCGATACGTGCCCGATATTCCTCTGCCTCCTTACGTGTATCTTCTGAATCATCCAATTCATCTGAAATGACACGCATTTGTTCGCGCAAGTAATAATCACGCTGATTTTTATCCATCTGCTCATTGACTTTTGTTTGAATATCTTTTTCAATGTGCAGAATCTTGGTCTCGCGACGAAGTGTCTCTAAAATTTTTTCGAGCCGGCCAATCACCGTTCCCTCATTGAGCAGAAACTGCTTATCGGTATACTTTAAAAGCAAGTTTCCAGGAATGTAATCACAGAGGAACGCGGCATTATCATTGGTTATGATTGTATACACCACATCTTTGGGCATACGCGTATTTAATCCGATGTACTCCTCAAAAACCGCTTTAATGCTGCGCAACAGCGCTTCTATACGGGCAGGATCACTGCTTTTGATTCCACGAATTGCTGCCGCTTTCGTAGAAGCCAATAAAAATTTCCCACTGGAATCCAATGTTAAAAGTTTTGCGCGATATTTGCCTTCGACTAAAACTTTAACAAGATCTTCTGAAACACGAAGCACCTGTTTGATTTCAGCCACTACGCCATATGGATACAAATCCTTAAACCCAGGATCCTCCACATCCATGTCCTGCTGCGCGGTCAAAAAAACCGCATTATTATTATTCATTGCCCATTCAATTGCGGCAATGGATTTTTGACGCCCCACTTCAAAATGAATTACATTACCGGGAAAAACAACTAACCCACGCAGAGCAATCGCCGGAAGGCGAAGAATGTCTGCATTTTTATCCAAAATAATCTTTACCTTTTCTGACATCACAGAGCCTCCTAATTTCAATTTGCGATGGTAAAGATATCATCAATCTACCGTACAATACGGAAAGAGATATGGTTACTATACCAATTGAGTTATTATTATATCTTAAAAATATGAATTTTTCAATCGAAACAAAAAAGCGGGTGAAATTCACCCGCTTTTCTCAGCTTATGTGTCCCGCATTGGTATCCTGATAGCGAACACGCGCAACCCCGCGCTCAATTTCAGGCGGCTGTCCAGCAATGGTATCTGCTGTTACCGTCACCTTCGTAATAGTTGGATCACTTGGAATATCATACATGATTCCGATTAAAGCCTGTTCCATTACACTACGCAAACTACGAGCACCACTCTTTAAAGCGATCGCTTTTTGCGCAATGGCATGGAGCGCCTCGTCTGTAATAACCAACTCGGTATTATCCAACTTCAAAAGAGCTTCATATTGCTTTACCAGGCTATTTTTTGGCTCTTTCAACACACGCACCAGCGCATCCTCATCCAATGGATCCAGCACGGTCACAACTGGAATTCGTCCAATCAATTCAGGAATCAAGCCATATCGAACCAAGTCGTGCGGCTCCACCAAACGCAACAAATTCTGTCGTTCCTTCTCCGCATCTACCTTCAACTTACCGCCAAATCCCAGAGAAGAAGTATCCGTGCGCTTTTGAATATGCTTTTCCAATCCTTCAAATGCGCCACCGCAAATAAACAAAATATTTTTGGTATTGATTTGAATAAATTCCTGCTGGGGATGTTTACGCCCACCTTGTGGTGGAACATTACTGATCGTTCCCTCAAGAATTTTCAATAGTGCCTGCTGAACGCCTTCGCCACCCACATCACGTGTAATAGACGGATTTTCACTCTTACGCGTAATTTTATCAATTTCATCAATGTAAATGATTCCTTTTTCCGCGCGTTCAATATCAAAATCCGCCGCTTGGATGAGCTTCAAGAGAATATTTTCTACATCTTCACCCACATAACCAGCTTCTGTAAGCGTGGTTGCATCTGCAATCGCAAAGGGAACATTGAGCATTTTAGCCAAAGTCTGCGCCAACAATGTTTTTCCTACGCCCGACGGTCCTAATAAAAGCACATTGCTCTTTTGGAGATCGACATCGAGAGACTCTGTACTTAAAATTCTCTTATAATGATTGTACACCGAAACAGACAATACCGTTTTCGCGGCATCCTGACCAATTACATATTGATCCAATCCTGCTTTAATTTGCGCCGGAGTCAAAATGCGAATGTCTTTATCCGCATTTGCACGTCGCTGTCCTCTTCTACGAGGAGCGCTTTCCTCTTCATCTCCCATCATGGAATGACAAAGTTCGATGCACTCGCTGCAAATATTTACACCGGGCCCAATGAACATTCGTTCCACTTCATCCTGGGATTTTCCACAAAAATTGCAGATTAAATGTTTTTCCTTACCATTCTGATTTGCCATTACAACACCGCCGTGTGAATTTATCGTTTCTCGATCACAGCGTCAATCAGGCCGTAATCAAGCGCTTCTTGCGCGCTCATATAATTATCCCGTTCTGTGTCCAATTCCACCTGTGAAAGAGGTTTTCCCGTCCGCTCTGACAAAATATGATTCAAGCGGCTTCGAATTCGAACCAAGTGATCCGCATGAATTTTAATATCGGTCGCTTGACCGGTCAATCCCACTTGTCCACCGATCAATGGCTGATGAATCATAATCTCGCTGTTAGGAAGAGCCAAGCGCTTTCCTTTGGCCCCAGCGGCCAATAAAAACGCCCCCATAGAAGCGGCCATTCCCATGCAAATTGTAGATACATCACATTTAATATAATTCATTGTATCATAGATGGCAAATCCATCAGTAATGGAGCCACCCGGACTATTGATATAAAGGCTGATATCCTTTTCCTGATCTTGTCCTTCCAGATACAGAAGCTGGGCCACCACAAGACTTGCCGTGGTTGAATTCACCTCGTCTGACAGAACGATGATGCGGTCGTTCAACAATCTTGAAAAAATATCATAAGAACGCTCACCACGCGCAGTCTGCTCAACTACATAAGGGACTAAACTCATTCTTTTGCCTCCTTTGTCTAAGTACGAAGTTGACCGATATGCGCAAAATAAGCGCATATCGGTCAATCTTATCCATCATTCGACAGAAATCAATTTTACTCAGCTTTTTCGTCACTGATCATCTCAGTAGTGATTTCCGCGTTAGACTTTACAAAGTCAATTGCTTTATTGACGGCCAAATCTTTCTTTACTTCGGCCTCGGGAACGATATTGCGAACCTTCTCTTCTTCCATTTTATAAGCTTCAGCAATTCGCTTTACTTCGTTATCGAAATCTTCCTGAGATGCTACAATATTCTCAGCCTTGGCAACAGCTTCCAACGCCAAACGAATCTTAACCTGCTTCTCAGCCTGCTCTTTGAAACCGTCACGGAATTTCTGAGCATCGCCACCCATATACTTCAGATAATCTTGCAAACGCAGGCCCTGCTGCTGCAGACGATATTCAAAATCGCGAATCATTTCATCGATTCGTGTCTCAATCATGACAGACGGAATATCGCCTTCCATCGTAGCAATCACCTGGTCAACCAGTTCGTTTTCAACGTCCAGTTCCGCTTGTTTGTCCGCCTGCTCTTCCATGTTTTTGCGAATGCTGGCTTTCAATTCGTCCAAAGTATCGTATTCCGATACGTCCTTCGCAAATTCATCATCCAAAGTCGGAAGCTCTTTGTGTTTAACCTCATTCAATTTTACTTTAAACACAGCAGCTTTACCCGCCAAAGACTCAGCCTGATAGTCCTCAGGGAAAGTAACGTTCACGTCAAATTCTTCCCCGGCAGAATGGCCAACGATCTGATCCTCAAATCCAGGAATAAACTGACCAGATCCCAAGGTCAACGGGAAATGCTCACCTTTTCCGCCCTCAAAAGCGACACCGTCCACAAAGCCTTCAAAATCGATATCGGTGATATCTCCATTCTCGGCCGCACCTTCACGGGTGATAATACGTCCGTTGCGATCCTGCATACGGCTAATTTCAGCGTCAATCGCGCTGTCTTCCACAGTGTGGACTTTTTTAGTTGCTTTTAAACCCTTGTATGTGCCAATTTTCATTTCCGGCTTTACAGTTACAACCGCTTTCAATACAACACCGTCATTCAGCGTCGCAGAAACCACATCTACTTCCGGACGATCAACCGGCTCAATTCCGCTTTCCTTCACTGCCTCGTCATAGGCATCCGGGAAAAGGTCATTGATTGCGGGATAATAAAACACATCAGCGCCATACATCTTTTCGATCATATGACGGGGAGCTTTTCCTTTACGGAAGCCCGGAATATTATACTTTGTAACTTCCTTTTTAAAGGCTTTATCGACCGCAGCACTAAAAGTAGCCGCATCAATGGAGAATTGCAGTTCGTGGCTGTTATTTTCCAATTTTTCATTTTTTACGAGATTCATTCTGGTTCCTCCAATAAAAGAAAACTTTCAATTGATGATTATATCACATCTTTTTGTAAAAAGCTACCATGAATTCAAATTTTATACGGACAAAAAGAGAGTGCATCCGCGCTAATTAGACGATACTCGATTCCATCCACAACTCCTTGGACCGCACGGGAAATACAATTTCCATGCAAATGTCCATAAAAACAACGCTGAACGCCATATTTTTTGAGCACCTCAACCACCTGTTCCGCATCGGCTTTCGGATAAATGGGCGGATAATGCAAAAAAACAATTTTCTCCATCGTCCCAGCCGTTTCCAAAGAAGTTATCAACCGCCCACATTCTCGCTTCATAATTTTCTCATCATGCGGTTTTCCTTGATCAAATAGCCAACTGCGAGTGCCGCACAAAGCAACGTCATCAACACAAATGCAGTTATTGTGTAGAAACGACAAACTCGAAAACCCTTTTTCCGCCAAATAGTTTTCCATCTTTGCCATAGTGCACCACCAATAATCGTGGTTCCCCTTAATAAGGATCTTTTTCCCAGGTAATGAATCCAGAAACGCAAAATCCTCATCGCACTCGCTCAAACTCATGGCCCAAGAAGTGTCCCCTACAAGAACAACCGTATCGTGGGGGGTAACCAGTGCACGCCAATTTTTTTCCAAACGGGAAACATAATTTTCCCATCCTGGAAACACATCCATTGGCTTTTTTCCATTTAAGGAAAGATGCAAATCTCCAATTGTAAAAATTGCCATAAGTTCCTCCGCATAGTTCATTCACCCAAGGAAACACTATACACATCCTAGTTAAAAAGGAGGCATTTAAAATGCACAAAGAAGAAAAGGTTTTGCAAGGTATCTGCTGTGAAGTTTCCAACTGCATTCACAACAATGGCCATTGTTGCTGCACAGCTAAAAGTATCAACGTGAAAAACCGCATGGCCGTCTTGGGTGAAGAGACCATGTGCGAAACCTATGAACAGGTTTAAATCAGCAGGGCGTTTTCTTTAAGAAAGCGCCTTTTTACATATTAAAAGCTTAGCGCAACCTCTCGGATTTCTTCCTTTGAAATAATTGTTTGAAAACGCTCTGGTTTATTTTTCAGTTGGCGCAAACTTTCCGGTGCCATTGTGCCGCTTACGTTTTCCAATTTTTGTAGTGCTTCAAATTCATCCCCAGGCACTTCTACACCCAATGCCCCTAAAACACTGTTCGCAAACTTATAAGGGCTTGCAGTAGAAAGCACCACGCACGGTCCCGATAAAGTTCCTTTCTCTTTGAGAGATCGCGCCACATACCAAGCAACGGCTGTATGAGGATCCATTAAATACTGGTTATTTTCAAAGCAAGATCGAATTTCCCGCTCGCCATCCAAATCACTGGCACAGCCGCACGCAAATGTTTGTTGAATGGTTGCAAGGGTCTTTTCATCTACACGATACCAACCGTTTTGAGCTAATTGATCCATCCAATTTGCAACTTGTGCACTGTCGCCAGTTACATGATACAAAAGTCGTTCTAAATTGGAAGAAACAAGGATGTCCATTGATGGTGATTGTGTTTTATAAAAATCACGCCGAACGTCGTAAATCCCGCTGGTCAAAAAATCCGTGAGTACATTGTTCTGATTAGAAGCACAAATCAATTTACCAACCGGCAACCCCATTTGCTTTGCATAATACCCTGCAAGAATATCTCCAAAATTTCCAGTAGGCACACAAAAATCCACCGTTGCACCATCCAATACTTTTCCCTGTGCAACCAATTGCGCATAAGCAAAGAAATAGTAAACAATTTGCGGCACCAGCCGTCCCCAATTAATGGAGTTGGCACTGGAAAGTTGTTCGCCTTTTTCCTCCAAAAGATGTGCTACGCTTTGATCTCCAAAGACACGTTTCACGCCTGTTTGGGCATCGTCAAAATTCCCTTGTACCGCGTATACAGCTACATTTTCTCCCTCTTGCGTCACCATTTGCAATCTCTGGATTTCACTGGTCCCATCGTTCGGATAAAATACAGCAATTTTGATTCCTGGTAAACCAGCATAACCAGCCAATGCTGCTTTTCCTGTATCGCCAGAAGTTGCTACCAAAATTTTGGTAATCCCCTTATCCTGGCGAAGTTGTTTTGCGCGAACCAAAAGTTTGGGCATTAATTGAAGGGCATAGTCCTTAAATGCGCATGTCGGCCCGTGCCAAAGTTCCAGCGCATACATGTCCTCACTTCCCACAGAACGCACATATCCCGCTTTCCCGTTAAAATTAAGTCCATATGTTTGTTGTGCAGCTTGTTTCAAAAATTCGCAATCGTAATCCGAAAGAAATGCCGAAAGAACCTTTACCGCCGTTTGTGGATAATCCAAACCATACACTTCTTTCGCCGAAAGATGCGGAAAATGTACAGGCACAAATAAGCCGCCATCGGGCGCGATTCCTCTCAAAATGGCCTGTGCAGCTTCCACTGACAAGGCACTGTTGCGCGTGCTGGTATACTCCATTCTTAAACCTCCCAACAAAATTAACGTCTGTTCATCCAAAAACGATGTGCATTTTCAAAGAAGACATTCTGAAGAAGGGTCTCTTTGACTCCTCTCTGGAGCAAATAATCGTACAAAACCGGAATTTTTGTAAGATCTTCCACATCTTTTAAAGGTGTGGAGCCATCGAAATCTGTTCCAAAACAGAGCACATGCTCCGCGCCCAAATCAAGAAAATGAATCAAGTGGCGATAAACAGCATCCATAGAGTCAGACGCTCTTCCGCACAAAAAATCCACATAAAGATTGAGTCCTATTAAGCCTTTACGCCGAACGATTTCTCGAATTTGAGCATCGGTTAAATTGCGGCAATGACCTGTAACTTTTCTTGCGTTGGAATGTGTTGCCAAAATGGGTCCATCATACAAAGAAAACACATCGGTTACCCCTTCATCCGACAAATGTGATACATCTGGAAGAATATTGTAGTCATTTAGGCGAGAAACCACTTGTTTGCCAAAAGGCTTCAAGGGGCCTCCCGCAACACTGCCATATCCGATCTCATTTTCTCCAAACCAAGTCAATGTAAGCAATTGAATGCCATCCTCTGACAAAGTTTTTAAACGCTCAATTTTCCCCTCTAAAACCGAACCATTTTCCACTGACAAAATGGCCGCATATTGTCCCGCCGAAAAAGCTGCTTCTATCTCCTGCCCATTTTTGCACAAACGAACGGTGCTCCCATTTTTTTTGATTTGCTCTCGAAATGAATCTCTCTCCCGACAGTACTGAGCAAATGCGCACCCTGTTTTGTTATCGTGGACAAATAGCGCAAACACCTGCGCCCAGCGCCGGAGTCCTTTTGCCTTTTTTAAACTGACATGGCCAGTAGCATCCGCTAAACTTTCTCCTGTCTCCAAAAGCCGAAGTGCAGTATCGCAGTGCAAATCAAAAAAGTCCATATGAGCCTCCTTTGCTATTCTACCGAAAAAGCATTCTCAAAGCAAGAAATCTGTGCACGTCCTTGCGCATCCGGTATAACTTCCACCACATCAAATCTTACCAAAAAATCCGAAAAATCGTACTTTTGAAGAAAATTTTGCGCCGTCAGGATAATCCGTCGTTGTTTGTCTTTGGTAACGGCTTCTCGTGGCTGTGCAATCTGATTGGAACTACGAGTTTTCACCTCGATAAAAACAAGCATGCCTTTTTTCTCGGCAATCAAATCAATCTCACCAAACCGAGTACGATAACGCTTATCCAACAACCGATATCCTCGATTTCGATAATATCTGGCAGCCATGCTTTCGCCCCATGCACCCAAAACGTCTTTTCTCATTTTATGTATCCACGTTTTTTTAAGAACGATTTTCGATAAAACGGTTGAATTCCATATTGATCCAAAAGTTCGTAGTGTAACTTAGTAGGATATCCCTTATGCTTTTCCAATTGATACTGTGGATATTGCTTTGCCAGCTCACACATAAAACGATCTCGCGTTACTTTGGCCAAAATGGAAGCAGCAGAAATACTTGCAGACTTTGCATCGCCCTTTACTACAGCTTTTGAAGGAACAGAAAGTATCGGGCAACGATTTCCATCGATGAGAGCAAGATCCGGCTGGATCTTCAACCCCTCTACCGCTTGTTGCATCCCCAACATTGTAGCACCTAGAATATTCAGCTCATCAATGGTCTCCGGGCCAATCAAACAGACTTTATAAGCGAGCGCCTTTTGAACAATTGTTTCATACAGCACTTCCCGCTTTTTTTCGCTTAGCTTTTTCGAATCATTTATTCCTTCAATGGGATCGTCTGAATTCAAAATAACCGCCGCTACACTTACCGGCCCACAGAGAGGGCCGCGGCCCGCCTCATCCACACCACAAATCACGGGGTAATTTTGCCTATACTCATAGTCAAACGCATACAATTTTTCTGTCATACTTCCTCCGGCTTTTCGAGCGAAATCCGACCAATTTTACTCGCGCGGAATTCATCTACCAGCATAATAGCAGCTCGCTCCGTATTCACCGTTCCGCCGCTCATTAACATTCCCCGCTTTTTTCCAATCGCTTCCAACAATTCATATGGCTCTAGTTTTAGTTCTTCTTCTGTCAGACGATAACGCTGGGCCAACTTCTGAGGATCGACATTTTGCATTTCCTCTAAAAGTCCCACAGCAATCTCCTCAATATCCAGGATATCATCCTTAATGGAACCAATGAAAGCCAAATTGCTGGCTGTTTTATAAGAATCAAACTTTTTCCAAAGAACTCCAGGCATATCCAACAAATCGTAATTTCCGACGCCAATCCATTGTTTTCCGCGTGTTACACCTGGTTTATCCGCAGCCTTCGCCTTTGACGCTCCTGCAAAACTGTTAATAAATGTAGACTTTCCTACATTCGGAATTCCTACTACCATTACCCGAATCTTTGCGCCATCCATTCCCTTTTGAGAACGACGGCTCAAAAGCTCCTCTAATTCGTGGTCAATGGCATTTTTTACACTAGAAATCCCTGCACGATTTTTACTGGACAAAGCGATGCAGCCATCTCCCTTTTTCTTAAAATAAGAAACCCAATGGGAGGTCACCTCGGGGTCCGCCAAATCCGCCTTATTCAAAATATACAGATGCGGTTTTCCTCTGGTAATGCGCGCAATCTCCGGATTCAAACTGCTATAAGGAATACGAGCGTCCAAAAGCTGAAGTACCACGTCTACTTGCCTTAAACTCGCCTCCATAACACGCAATGTTTTTGCCATATGTCCAGGAAACCACTGAATTTGGCGCTGATTAATCAAATCTTTACTCATGTCACTTTCCCCAATCGATTAATTGGTGCTATGCGAAAAAGCACCTTTCCCAAAATACTTCTTTCATCAATCAGTCCAACCTGTGAAGAACGACTATCGGTCGAATGTGGACGATTATCTCCCATTAAAAATACTTGCCCCTCAGGCACGGTCAGCGGGAACTCTATATCAAAACTCTGCTGGGTCGGTGCCGAAATGTAAGGTTCGTATAAAACCTCTCCATTCACATAGACTTCTCCCGTTTCAAAGTCAATGTCAACAGTATCTCCACCAAGAGCGATAATGCGTTTTACCAGTGGATCTCCATACTCGATATAGCTGTCTACCACCACTACATCACCACGCTGAGGTTCATATAAAATTCCTTGTACAACAACACGATCTCCACTTTCCAACGTGGGCTCCATAGAAATACCTGAAACAACGATAATTCTACACAAAAACACAAACACCAACACAATTACCGTTAACGCAAACACAAGCGAATCATACCATTCAAAAGCCCTTGTCCCTTTTGGAGTATTGCTCAAAATCATTCCACCTCTATTCTCTCGAATATAAGAAAAAAGGGACAATGTACATTGTCCCTTTTCTGAATCTTATCGGAGCTGTTCTTTGACCTTGGCCGCCTTGCCAGTACGATTTCTGAGATAAGTGAGCTTTGCACGACGCACACGGCCCTTGCGAACCACTTCAACCTTCTCAACAAACGGAGAGTTGATAGGGAATACACGTTCCACACCTACACCGTAGGAAGAACGGCGAACTGTAAAAGTTTCAGCGATTCCACCGTGTCTTTTTGCAATTACAGTACCCTCGAAAGCCTGAATACGCTCGCGCTCGCCCTCTTTGATACGAACAGAAACGCGCACTGTGTCGCCAACGTTAAATTCGGGCTTGTTCTCTTTAATCATGCCCTCGGTCATCAATTTCAATGCGTCCATAATGATCCTCCAATTTTCTTTAGGCATTCATAACCGACTGGTGCCGGCAGAGGACTACCCGTTTAATGACTTACACATTAACCCCACTGTTGGAACAGCGGACATAACGCTTAAATATAATATCACAATCAAAAGAAGATTACAAGCATTTAACCAAAAATTTCTTTTGAAGAATCCAACAAACCTGTCCTTAGAATGCGAATC
>NZ_CAUWGY010000067.1:0-12576 GCF_963558415.1 uncultured Ruthenibacterium sp.
GGCCAGCAGCGCTCCTACAAAACGCATCTGCCAGATGCGTTTTGTTTGCTTTTGCGGGAAATCGTAAATTCCATGATTTTTATAAAAGCGATGATCGGCTTTCATCAATCCTTGCATGACATAGATTAAATCCCGGAAAATCTTCATTCCGCCAACGCCATAGAAATTCGCTGGGCGCATGAGCTTTTTCTCCATCGCAAAGCTCAAGCTTTCGGCCAACGTACGAATAGAGAGTGTGGTGTCTTCCTCATCGGTGGCGACTGCAGCAAGGTAATTGCCGCCAACTTCACTGCGTGCTTCAACAATCATGCGTAAATTGGGTTCATACCGATAATTTCCGCTGATTAGATAGGCAATTGGTGTACCATGGGTGACCGTGCGATGGCCATTGCAAAATTGGCGGTCGTCAAAACATTTGAAGCTGGAATGAGTATAATGATCTGCGATTGTAAAAGCGTATACGAATCCATCAGCACTTTGAATTTCTTGGCGCAGAAATTCGTCAAAGCCATCTTTGTAAACACATTTTCCAGTGACCGCGCACCCAAAACATCCCAGACATCCCCCGTCAAAGGGAAAGTCTCTCAAATTGACTACACGGCTGGAATAGGGAAGCGCAGCGCGCAGATCCAAAATCATATTTTGCAGATTTATATCATCGTTGGCGCAATTGGTCACGATTACAACTTCTCGACCACTTTTTTTAGGTTTAGGCGTTAACTGAGGTTGGTAGATTAATTTCTCCTTTTCAGGAACTGAGACAGGAGGAGTAACAAAAAGTTTGTGTTCACAGGAAAAAATCAACTGATCGAAAAACATCTGTGCCTCGCGTTGTCCCTGTTCGGATAAAAGATCTTCCATATCAGACGAAAGCCCCCGCACAACTTTCATGCCCAAATCACAGCAGTTTTCTTCAATATAACGATGCGCAGTCACGTCATAAAAATGTTTGGATGTGGTGATTTGTGAGGCAAATTTTCCGCTCAAGTCTATTCCGTCCGCCTTAATCAATTCGATAAGACGATGAAGTTGATAAGGTGCAATAAAGGTGTATACGGGGTAGCAAAACAAAATAAGTTCTGCTGTTCGCAATGCATTTCGAACAGGTGAAAAATCTTTTTCATAGCTTTTGATACGTTGTCCCACGGGAAGAAAGGTGAATTCATGCTCTGGATGAAGTGCCTGCAAATAGAACGCTGTATGAACAGTGGCCGAATTCTTTCCCTTGGGGCTACCATTTAGGACAAGTATTTTCATAAAGATTCCTCCATTTTTTGAAGCAGGTGACTGTACCAGTCTCTCTCAAACTGAGCGGCAGCAATACCATACGCAAGGGTATATCCCTGGAACTGGAGAATGGAATTCCAATCCTGCTCGGGTGGAAGCGCAAGCTCCTGCGCTTGTTGGAAACGTTGCTGAATCGTTTGTAAGACTTTTTGCATTTCATCTATTTGGCGAATGTAATCTTGGATGGCAGCTACCCTTTCTTGGGGAGCGGCCAATCCCAGAAAGAATAAACGTGAAAGTTCCATATTCTTTACTTTTCCAACTTGCATGGGCTGAGCTATCCAATTAAAAAATGTGGTGCGTCCCTGTTCCGTTATAGAAAAAGTCTTTTTATGACGCCGCCCTTCCATAGTGTCATGCGCAGCAATGTAATTTTCTCGTTGAAGTTTGGAAAGTGCTATTTGCACGCTTCCAGCGCTGTGGGAACAAATAAGTGAAAGATTTTGTTTGATGAATCGTTGTATTTCGTATCCAGTCATGGGAGAAAGAATTAAAAGACCCAAAATAAGATGTTCCATAGACACCTCCAATATATCTAATAGAGACATTATATTGTAAAAAAGAAAATACGTCAATGGAAGACACGATAATAAAAAAATAATAAGATAGGTAGAGTACATTGGCCAACATATACGGGAAGAAAATATCGGCCGGCCTTCAGGTACGATGAAATATAAAAAGTATTTTTTTACTAAACGCAAACAGTCATCCCACCGGTGAAAGGCAGCAAAAGGGGTGACTTTTTGCATCAGTTTGTCTGCGTAAGATTGCTGCGATAGGGCCTTTTTCCGGTCAAAACCTCATCATAAAACGTTTGCTTTTCGTCGATGTAATTCAGCGCGCTTTCAATTTGTTCGAGCTGTTTCAACAAAAGATCCTTTTTTTGAGCAAGAATTTTTTGCCGCTCCGGAATGGAGCTTTGTCCTTGCAAGCAAAGTTGTACGTAATGTTGCATTTCCCGAATTCCAAGGCCACACCGTTTTAAACAGCCCAGACTTTGAATCCAGGCTATGTCCTGTTCGTCGAAAATACGTCGGTTTCTTGCATCCCGCTTCACATTAGGAACAAGTCCCTGATTACAGTAAAATTTTAGAGTCTCATAAGTCATTCCGGTACTTTGGCAAACTGTTTTCATGGAATATAGCATGCAATGGTCCTCCTAATATTCACAGTAATTTAACAAATCAAAACTTGACCGGTAGTAACAACCGGATGATACACTGAGAATACCACCGGTGGCTTATTAAAGCAAGAAAGAAAAATGGGAGGATGCTGTAATGGAATATGTAATTCTTTCGAATGGTGTTAAAATGCCAATGCTCGGATATGGCGTTTACCAGATTCAGCCGTCAGAATGTGAATGCTGTGTATTGGAGGCGCTTCATTCCGGATACAGGTTGTTAGATACCGCTCAAAGCTATTTTAATGAGGAACAGGTGGGAAATGCTATTCGAAAATCCGGTATACCGAGAAGTGAAATTTTTCTGACAACAAAAGTGTGGATAGAGCATTATGGATATGAAGCTACAAAGGAATGCGTATTGGAATCAATGCGCAAGTTACAAACGGATTATTTGGATTTAGTGTTGTTGCATCAACCTTTTTCCGATTATTATGGTGCTTATCGCACTTTAGAAGATTTATATGATGAGGGAAAGCTGCGAGCAATTGGTGTTTCCAATTTTTATCCGGATCGTCTTGTGGATCTTGCCAGTTTTTCACGCATTCGGCCAATGGTCAATCAAGTGGAAATTCATCCGCATCACCAGCAAACCAAAGCCAAAGAATGGATGGATAAATATCACGTTCAGGCAGAGGCATGGGCTCCGTTCGGTGAAGGACGCGGCGGAATTTTTGGTGATTCGAAGCTGCTGGAAATCGGTCAAAAATACAAAAAAACTCCGGCGCAAGTCATTTTGAGATGGCATTTACAGAGGGGCATAGTAGTGATTCCAAAATCTACGCACTTAGAGCGTATGCAAGAGAATTTTAATGTGTTTGATTTCGAACTGAGCAGTGAAGATATGAAGGCTATATCGGAAATGGATCAAGAGAAAAGCTCTTTCTTTTCTCATCAGGACCCGGGCACAGTCGAGTGGTTTGTAAAGATGGTTGAAGAGCGAAGGACGAGTTCAAATGTTTGAACCTTCATAGAAGTTATAGAGATGAAAGAAATACAAAGCTGTGGTATAATACAGGCGCGGCGAATGGCCGTTATCCCAAAGAATGCGAGGAACATTTTTATGAGTTATATTGGAAGTCATATTTCATCTTCCAAAGGATACTGCGCAATGGGCAAGCAAGCGTTGAAATTGGGGGCGAATACGTTTGCCTTCTTTACCCGCAATCCCAGAGGCGGTACGGTAAAAGCTCTGGACAGAGAGGATATTGCGGCATACAACCAATTGGCAAAAGCAAATAACTTTGGACCCATCGTAGCGCATGCGCCTTATACGTATAATGCCTGTGCAGCTAAGCCGGACTTGCGGGACTTTGCTTGCCGGTCTATGCAAGAGGATTTGGAAAGATTGGAGTATACGCCAGGGAACTATTACAATTTTCATCCAGGAAGCCATGTGGGGCAGGGTGCGGAAAAGGGAATTGCTCTGATTTCCCAATTGTTGAATGAGGTTTTGTGGCCACAGATGCAAACAACCGTTCTTTTGGAAACCATGGCAGGAAAGGGAAGTGAGGTCGGCGGTACTTTTGAAGAATTAAGAGCAATCTTAGATCAGGTGCAGCTTCCTGAAAAGGTGGGCATATGCTTGGATACCTGTCATGTATGGGATGCCGGATATGATATTGTAAACAGTTTGGATGAAGTGCTTTTTGAATTTGATCGGGTGATTGGGCTGGATAAATTGAAGGCGATTCATTCTAATGACAGTCAGAATCCTCTAGGTTCGCATAAGGATCGTCATGCACGTATTGGAGAGGGAAAGATTGGCGTAGAGGCATTTCAAAGGATAGTGAATCACCCGGCTTTGCGCGAACTTCCTTTTGTCCTGGAGACGCCGAACGACGACGCCGGGTGGGCCGCAGAAATTGCACTTTTGCGCGGTTTTGCACGAGAGTGAGGAAATATGGTAACAATCGATATTAAAAATTGTAATTTAACACAAATCTACGAGTCGGGACAATGCTTTCGGTGGGAGATGCTTGCTCAAGGTGGTTTCCGAATTCCCCATGGAAATCATGAGGTACAGGTGATTCAAAAAGATCATACTTTTCAATTCAACTGTTCACAACAGGAGTTTGAAGATATTTGGTCGGACTATTTTGATTTGAGCACAGATTACGGAGCAATCATCGGGCGTGTGGATTCAAAAGATCGCTATCTTACTGAGGCTGTTCGGTATGGAGAAGGGCTTCGAATTTTGCGTCAAGATGTGTGGGAAATAATCATTACCTTTCTTCTAAGCCAAAATAGTAACATTCCCCGTATTCGAAAAAATGTGCGAGATCTGTTTGCTCTAACGGACGGGCGCGTTCCTACTCCGTCGCAGTTGAAAGCAATGTCAGAGGAAGATTTGCGTGCTTTAGGCGTAGGCTATCGAGCAAAGTATTTGATTGGTGCTGGAAAGTTCTTTTCTGACTATCAACCAGAACAGCTTTATACGATGTCTTATGAACAGGCTCATCAGACGTTGATGAAATGTCCCGGGATTGGTCCCAAAGTGGCGGATTGTATTTGCCTGTTTGGATTACATCATGTGGACGCTTTCCCGATTGATACACATATCCGCCAGATTTTAAGTTCGCATTACCCAAAGGGGTTCCCATTGGAACAGTACCGGGGCTGTGCGGGAATTTTGCAGCAATATATGTTTTATTATGATTTAAAGAAATAAAAAAATCCCGCCTTTTGGCGGGACTTTTTTTATGTGTTTTTGGCAAAATAGATACTTTGGGACGGATAAGCAAGTTGCGCTCCATTACGTTCCAAAATTTCCATAATCCGCAAGTTGATTTCCTCTTTGGCAGCACGGTAATCTTTGATTGCGGTGCATTTTGTATAGTAAATTACGGTGATATCAATAGAACTGGGAGCAAAATCCAATAGGCGAACCTGCACGGTATCTTCCTGAACGGCGGGGTCGTTTTCCAGCATAGAACGGATATCGTTCATTACAGAGGTTAGAACATCTTTGGGCGTAGAATATAAAAGTCCAAGTTTGAACTGGCTGAGACGCTTATTCATGCGGGTCCAGTTTGTGATGGGAGTGCTGGTTAATTTGCTGTTCGGAACGATGGTCAGAGCACCATCCAGTGTGCGTATTTTCGTAGAACGAAGCGTGATGTCTTCCACGCTGCCCTCCACATCGGGAGTAGAAATCCAGTCTCCAATTTCCATAGGTTGTTCTGCCACGATCACAAGTCCGCCGAAAAAGTTTCCGGCAAGGTCCTGGCCAGCCAAAGCAAATGTCAGGCCGCCCAATCCAAGTCCGGCCAAAACACCGTTAATATCGTATCCTACTGCTCCGAGAATCGTGGAAGCAGAAATGAGAATGACCACTACTTGGCAGATGCGCGTGATGAAGTTAACCAGTGCTTTTCCGGTTCCAAAATCGAATTTCATTCCAAAGCCTTGAATAAATTGAGGGACCACTTGGCAACTGGAAAAAAATCCCCACGTCAAAAGAAGAATGGAGCCAATGTTATATGCCTTTTGAAGCAATGTAGGAATACCACCGCTCTTCAGCCATTCAAATGGAAGCAGTAGCAGACAGAAATAAATTCCTGTTAGCAGAATCAGAAAAAAGATGGGTCTTTGAAAAGCGCGTTGAATCAGTTCGATGTTGGGACGACTCAAACGGTTTGAAAGTTTGATAAAAGCAGGAAAGATAAGGCAACGGACAACAACGGCAATTACCGTAAATAGAACCAATGTCCCGCCGGCATAAATAAAGTCTCTTAATTCCAGTTCGATCGTCATTGTAAAATCCTCACTGTGTTTTTTTTCAGTATACCATAAAAGCAACTATACACCAAGATAAAAACAGACACTTGCTTTTTAGAGTGCATATGATATACTATTAATAGTCTGTTTCAGGGCGGGGTGAAATTCCCCACCGGCGGTATAGCCCGCGACCGTCTTTTTATGAGACGCTGATCCGGTGAAATTCCGGGGCCGACGGTGAAGTTCGGGTACATACTCGGACGCAGTCCGGATGAAAGAAACAACGGTGCAATTGCATGGTTTCGCCCTTTCGCATTCAGCGGAAGGGCGTTTTTGTGTGCACCTCAATGCTTCCCCCGAAACGGGCCTCAAAAAATTTTTGGAGGTTCGTATTATGTCCACAACACTTTCTGGAAACACTCGTAAGCTGGTTACTCAGGCACTTCTTGCTGCTGTCGCCGTTGTTTTGGTGGCTTTTGTCCATTTCCCGCTGATTCCTTCAGCTCCATTTTTGGAATATGATCCCGCGGATATTCCCATTTTTATTGGGGCGTTCTTGTTTGGCCCCTGGGCGGGATTGGGCCTTACTGTAGTGGCTGCCGTGATTCAGGGGATTACGGTCAGCGCCAGCAGTGGTCCGATTGGCATAGTGATGCATATTTTGGCAACAGGTACCTTCGTTATTTTGGCGGGCAGTATCTATCAGCGTCGTCGCACGCGTAGAGGGGCCATAATGGCGCTTGTGGTCGGTTCGTTGGCAATGACAGTTGTTATGTGTCTATGCAATTTGGTGTTTACTCCATTGTTCATGGGTTCTACGGTGGGGGATGTAATTAAAATGCTGATTCCGGCCATTATCCCGTTCAATCTGGCCAAAGCTGGAATCAACAGTCTGGTGACTTACATCGTATATAAGTCTGTTAGCCGTGTGGTCTTTAAGGAAAAGGCTTGACAAAGGCAAAGGTGCGTATTACAATACTTGTGCAAATTGAATATCTTCTTATCAAGAGCGACGGAGGGAACAGGCCCTATGAAGTCCGACAACCTGCCTTGCGGTAAGGTGCCAAATCCTGCGGGTAACACCGAAAGATAAGCTTTTGAGCCCGGTGTTTGCCGGGCTCTTCTTTTTCGGCGCTCTTTACAAAAAGAAAGGACTAAAATTATGTCTCAGAGAAAATTGTTTACATCCGAATCTGTCACAGAAGGCCATCCCGATAAAATTTGCGACCAAATTTCAGACGCAATTTTGGATGCGATTTTGACAGAAGATCCCAATGGCCGTGTAGCCTGTGAAACAGCAGCTTCTACAGGAATGGTGCATATCATGGGTGAGATTACGACGGAATGTTACGTGGATTTTCAGAAAATTGTGCGTGACGTAGTACGCGACATTGGTTATACCCGCGCCAAGTACGGTTTTGATGCAGATACATGTGCAGTCATTTCCAATGTGGACGAGCAGTCTCCGGATATTGCTATGGGTGTAAATCCGGGTGGTGCAGGTGACCAGGGAATGATGTTTGGTTATGCTTGCACAGAAACACCGGAATTGATGCCGTTGCCCATCTCGTTGGCGCACAAATTGTCCCGTCGGCTGACCCAAGTTCGAAAAGAGGGCATTTTGGAGTATCTGCGTCCAGATGGAAAAAGCCAGGTGACAGTGGAATACGATGGAGAGACTCCCGTTCGGATTGATGCTGTTGTCATTTCCAGTCAACATGCTCCAGAAGTGGAAATGGAAACTCTGCGCGAGGACATCAAACGAGAAGTGATTTTGCCAATTTTGCCTGCAGAATTGGTGGATGAAAATACCAAATTCTACATCAATCCCACCGGTCGTTTTGTGGTGGGTGGTCCGCAGGGTGACACAGGTTTGACCGGACGGAAGATCATTGTAGATACGTACGGTGGTATGGGTCGTCATGGCGGCGGTGCTTTTTCCGGAAAGGATCCTACAAAGGTGGACCGTTCCGCAGCATATGCGGCACGTTGGGTAGCCAAAAATATTGTAGCCGCCGGTTGGGCGACCCGTTGTGAAGTGCAACTGGCTTATGCCATTGGTGTGGCACAGCCGGTCAGCATTCGAGTGGACACATTCGGTACTGCCACGGTAGAAGAAGAAAAAATTGAAAAGGCTGTGGAAAAGGTGTTTGATCTGCGTCCGGCGGCCATCATTGAACGTTTGGATCTCCGGCGCCCCATTTATCGGAAACTGGCGGCTTATGGCCACATGGGACGTGAAGATTTGGGCGTAAAGTGGGAAAATACAGACCGTGTGGACGAGCTAAAGGCAGCGCTTCAGAAATAATGAAAAATAAAGGCGGCTTTCTCGTTGGAGAAAGCCGCCTTTTCCAAGACTTCCTTTTGTGGTATACTACTTTTGATTTGAAAAGGGGAAGGAGCGACCTTATGCGTTACGACATTGTTCTTGTGAGCTACAACAGTGAGCGCTGGTTGCCGGGTTGTGTTGAAGCCCTTAAAAACACGAATTATGACAAAAAACAACTTCATTTGATTTTTGTGGACAACTGTTCAACAGACGGGACCCTGGCGTTTCTCTGCGAAGAAAAAGCAAAGGGGATTTTTGGGGAATTTACAATTGTTCAGAATGAAGCGAATTTGGGGTTTGGCACAGCTTGTAACAGGGGAACGCAACAAGGTAAGGCACCTTTTGTGTTTTTCTTAAATGTGGACACCCAAGTGGATTCGGATGTTTTTAGGGCCTTGGACCAATCGATTCAAGAACATCCAAGTGCAGGCGGCTTTGAATGTCGACAGCTTCCTTGCGAGACAGGCCATCACGTGGATCCGGTCACGTTAGAGACTAGTTGGGCGAGTGGAGCAGCTTTTTGTGTGCGTCGTACGGCATTGGAACAGGTTGCCGGGTTTGATGAGCATATTTTTATGTATTGCGAGGACGTGGATCTTTCCTGGCGTCTGCGGGCTTGCGGCTGGAGTCTGATTTACGTACCGAAGGCGCGTGTAACACATTTTTGCTATCAGAATGGAGCGCCAAAGCTTTCTGAGTATGCCGGAAGTTTTTATGGCAATCTTCTCCTGCGTTATAAATATGGAAGCTTTCGTGATATTTGGAATGGCCATAAAATGTATTTAAATGCGCTAATGCATCCAATGCATTTTGATGGTGTGCGTAGGGTGTTCCTGAAAAATTATCTGAAGCATTTTTTGCAGATGTGGCCTTTCTTGTTTTGGCGGTTTCAAAACAAAGATCTGTGGAAAGCACACACCGCCCGTTTTGATGGCGGCTTTTCTCCGGACCGGGGAATGCACCCTCTCCCTTTGTTGGAACGAACAGACAAGCCTCTTGTCTCGATCATTGTTCGCACTTGTGGAAGACCGGAGGTTTTACGAGGAGCTCTGTGTTCTCTTCGTAATCAGACTTGGGATAATTTGGAAATTTTGGTTGCTGAAGATGGTGAACCTGCTTCCAAAGAAATGCTGGAAAGAGAATTTCAGGATTTGCGGATTGTATATTGCAACGATGGTCGGCGTCATGGGCGTTCGGCCAATGGGAATCGTGCGGCTGCTTTGGCTAAGGGAGAATATCTGAATTTCTTGGATGACGACGATTATTTTTATCCGGACCACGTTGAGCTATTGATGACCGAGCTTTTGCAACATCCTCAGGCAGATATGGTATTGGGAAGTTCTATGGCGTTATTTGGTACGCTGGAACAAGCGCAGACGGCTCTTCAGAATATGACATTCGATCATATTACGTTGTTCCGAATGTGCCAAATGAACTGTATTCCCATTCAGTCTGTTTTGTTCCGCAAAAGGCTGTTTGAGGAGTATGGCGGTCTGGATGAATCATTGGATGCGCACGAGGACTGGGCAATGTGGTTGCGGTATTGGCAACATGCAAAGCGGATACACAAAGAAGGTCCGGATATCCGGCGAGCAACCAGTATTTTTGTACAGCCTGCCAGTGAGGCCGGGCGTAAGGCGCGGATGGAACAGTATCATAAATGCGATCAGGCCTTTTATGGGAATGAGGAACTTTGCTTTCATGTTACGCTGAAAGATATGCGCCATTTTTACGATGAGATGGTTGAAGACATGCGTTGTTTAGAGGCACGGGGAGAACTTCATGATTATTTGGAAAAACAAGCAAACCGTGATCTCTAAAGTGAATTTTGCACACTTTTTCTCTTGTTTTCATATGGTGGGGTAAACCTGTAAAAGAGAGGCGGTGCAGAAAATGCGAAGTGGAGTGCTGCTGATTGTCGTAACTATGTTTGCGGCACTGGGTGTGTATTATTTGCTTGAACTGGCAGCGGGTGCTCTGTTCCGGCGGGGGAAATTGAAAAATGCGGTGGTGCTTTTGGCAGTTGGTTCTACAGAAGAAATGTGGAGCAATGTGCTGAATGTGCGTTCGCGGCTTCCGGAGAGCAGTGTGATTGTGCTGTGTGAAAAGGAAATGGATCTGGTGCGTTTGGAGCCGGGATTGAAAGGCGTAGTGTTTGCTTCTCCGGATACAGTCGGAGATACAGTTTGTGCGCAGTTGGCAATCTTTCCACGGAAAAAGCAGGACGCATAGGAAGGAGAGACGTTTGTGGAGCAGGAAATGGAAACACTGCTCGGCACAGTGGAGAACATTGTTTACCGCAGTGAGGATACAGGATACACCGTGCTGGAATTTTCCAGCGACGGTGTTTTGTTTACTGCTGTGGGAGATATGGAAGATGTGTCCGAGGGAGAAGAAGTTACGCTTCATGGACGTTTTGTTACACATCCTAATTTTGGAGAGCAATTGCGGGTAGAAGCGTATGAGGTGCGTCTGCCGGAAACGGCGACAGCGATTCGTCGCTATCTTGCCAGCGGGGTACTTCCATACATTGGAAAAGCCATGGCTGGTCGGATTGTGGACTTATTCGGAGAGGATACGCTGGAAATTATCGCTAGTCAACCTATGAGTCTCACGGCGGTAAAAGGAATCAGTGCAGAAAAAGCACAGGCGATTTCTCAGGAATTCAAACGTTTGTATGGAGTTCGCGAAGCGATTAACTGCCTGGCTCGCTATAATTTGTCTACGGCTACGGCGGTAGCCATGTACCGTCACTACGGACCGGATACAGTGGATATCATCAACCGGGACCCCTATGTGTTGTGTGCATATCCGGCATATCAGGACTTTTCGGTTGCGGATGCAATTGCCCGGAATATGAGCTTTGAATACAATTCTCAAGAACGTGTTCGTGCGGGGATTCAATATGTTCTTCGCCACAATCTGCAAAATGGCCATGCGTGTCTGCCTGCGGATAAGCTGAGAGATGCAGTATCATCTTTTTTGCGAGTAGAACCGGAGAGTATTCAATCGACGCTTTTTGAGATGCTGGATTCGGGAGATTTGGGAAGTGTGCAGACTGAAAAGATGCAGGCAATTTACCTTCCGGATTATTTGCGGGCAGAACGCAATATTGCGGCGCACCTTCGCACTTTGATGAAGCTACCTTTGCCTGACGAAGGAAAAAAGGACAAGCTCGTGGATCAGATTGAACACATCCAAGGAATTCATTACGCACCTCTTCAACGGCAGGCCATTACTGCTGCGCTCAAAAGCAATGCGTTGGTTTTGACGGGTGGACCGGGAACCGGTAAGACTACGGCGGTAAACGCCATGTTGGCGGTGTTCGAACAATGTGGTGACCGGGTTGCGCTGGCCGCACCTACTGGTCGTGCGGCCAAACGTCTGTCTGAGTTGACCGGAAGAAAGGCAAAGACGATTCATCGCCTGTTGGAAGTAGATCATTCCGATAGCGATCGGGTCCGATTTATCCACCACGAAAAGAATCCTTTAAGATACGATGTAATTGTAATCGACGAAATGAGCATGGTGGATGACATGCTTTTTGAAAGTCTTCTTCTAGCATTGAAGCCAACCTGTAAAATCATTATGGTAGGCGATGAGGATCAGCTTCCCAGTGTTGGTGCGGGCAATGTTTTAGGCAATGTGATTGCATCCGGATTGGTGCCGACCGTGCGTTTGACGGAAATTTTCCGTCAGGCCGCAGAGAGTATGATTGTGTCTAATGCGCACAGAATTGTGACGGGCCAACCGCCGCAGAAAGGTGGAATTGACAGCGACTTCTTTATGCTGGAGTCCGATGGGGAAGCATGCGCTGAATTGGTGTGTGATCTAGTTTGTCGTCGTTTGCCCCAAAGCTATGGGTTCGATCCGTTTGAGGATATTCAAGTATTATGTCCAAGTAAAATTGGCCCTTTAGGTACAGTAGCTTTGAACGCGGCTTTGCAGCAACGATTAAATCCGCCTGGACCCGGTCGTCCGCAGATTCAAATACGGGAGAAGATTCTGCGCGTGGGAGATAAGGTCATGCAGGTAAAAAACAATTACGACATTCCTTATA